>JAAUUB010000085.1 GCA_012031215.1 Microscillaceae bacterium
AAAAGTGGCATTATGAATTTCATTCCGGGCCGCATTGAGACGGGCATCCTCTATGGCGGCGGGCACATATTCTAAGCCAATACACCTTTTGGCATTGACGGGCTACAAAATTGGCAATGGTGCCTGTGCCCGTGTAAAGGTCATAAACTACTTCCTGACCTTCCAGGGCGGCAAAGGCCCGGGCCACCTCATAGAGCCGATAAGCCTGGGCGGAGTTGGTTTGGTAAAAAGAGAGGGGCCCAATGCGAAAGCGCAAATCTTCCATTTGCTCTTCTATAAAACCCTGGCCAGCATAGCAAACCGGGACAAGGTCCTGATACGCGTCGTTCTTCTTGGAATTGATAAGGTAAAACCAGGAACTGACCAGGGGAAAGCGGGCCCGTAAATGCTCCAGCAAGCCTACCCTTGCTTCTTCATCTTCTTCAAAAAAAATGAGCAAGACCATCACATCGCCGGTGGAAGCCGTGCGGATGACCAAATTGCGCAAAAACCCGGCCTGGGCGCGCAGGTCAAAAAAAGCCAGGTGCTTTTGCCGGGCATAGTCGCGCACGGCATCACGCAAAGCATTGGAAGGCTCGGCCTGCAAATGGCAGGTTTGCAAGTCCAGCACCTTGTCAAAACGCCCCGGAACGTGAAAACCCAGCCCGGGTTCATTTTCCCAGACTTCCCCGGTATTTAGTTCTTCCGGTGTACGCCAGCGCTGATGCGAAAAAGTAAATTCGAGTTTATTGCGGTAAAAATAGAGATTTTCGGAGGGCAGAATAGGGCTTATCTCCGGAAGTTCAATTTTGGCCAGGCGGCTTAGGTTATCCTGCACCTGTTGTTGTTTGTATTGCAACTGTTGTGCATAAGGCAAGTGCTGCCATTTGCAACCTCCGCATTGCCCAAAATGAGGACAAACTGGGGCAATTCGCGCGGGTGAATAGTGGTGAAACCGAATCGGGACAGCTTCCAGGTAATTTTTGCGCCGCCGAACCACCTGCAAATCCACCACATCGCCCGGGGCAACCAGTTGACCGGGCACAAACACCACCCGCTCTTCAAAACGAGCCAGGCATTTGCCTTCGGCGGCCACGTCCAGAATTTTTACTTCGGGAAGTATTTTATTTTTCCAATTTGATGCCATAAATCGCAAAGGTAGCCATTTGTCTGGAAATATGACCCGGCTCACGGGCTTTGTCGGTTCTTCTCGAGAGGAGAGCACAAAGAGTACAGATTTTTATTGTATTCCTCTGCCTTTTTACCATTTTAAGTGGGCGATAGACGAAAGGAGTATTGCCACTCTCCGACACCTGTTTTATCATTGCATAATAATTCAAACAAATCTACATGATGCATTCTTTCTACTTTCACACGCTTCTGCTTGCCCTGGGGCTTATGTTGGGGGCTTGCCAATCGGAGGCCGACAAAAAAGAGGCTTCCAACAATACCGAAACCACCTCCCCCAATACAGAAGCCTCGGCCAAAGGAGCTGATGAAAGGTCTTCAGATGAAAAAGAGGTAGACGCCGACCGCCTAAGGGCGCAGTACCTGGCTACCTTGCAAAACTACTTCGACAACCTGAGCCAGGGCGATTATGAGGCCGCCGCCCAGAGTTTTGCCCAAAAGGTAAGTCTTTGGATTACTATAGAAAATACCAATCCAGCCGCGATTGCCAAAGAAGCCAAGCGCTTCTTGTCCAGTAAAAAAAAATGTGAATTACACCCTCCTGTCCGACACCTATGTTCAGCATGGCAACCTGGCACGGGTGCAGGTGCGTCAGCAATGGGCGGGCTATGATACTACCGTAGAAATAGAATTGCTTTTTGACAAAGCGGCCAAGCTCATTTCTTACTATGAGCGCAAAGTGCTCAAAAAAGCGGGTAATCCTAAGGTGGCCGACCTGGAGGCATATCTCAAAAAATTGACCCAAGAGCAACTTCCCCTTGAGTACTACGGCGAAGGCGATGATATGAGCGATTTGGGCTTAAAGCTCTTTGTAGATGCGGAGATGGTTCCGCTTTACAAAGAAGGGCTTCTGGGCCGGGCCTACGAGTGTTTTTGGTACGAGATTGCCGGCGATGTGATTGGTTTTGTGATGCACGAAGGCAATCGCCAGATGGACTGCAGCCTGATTACCCTAAACCGAAAAACGGGGCAAATCATCGACCGGGCTTCTATCGGAGGCATCTCTTACTCGATGATGATGCGCGGCGAAACCCAGTACACTTTCAACAAAGACCTAAGCATCCGTGCCGAAATGAGCCTTACGTCCATCGAGTATGATGAAAACACCGGGGAAGAAAAGGAGCTTACTACTACCAACGTAGAGTATTTTCAGGTGAATAAAAACGGTAAAATCAGCCGCAAATCTAAGTCATAAGGGTTCATCTTCCTCGGCTTGCCGGAGCAAATCCTGGATTTGATGCACCACCTCGTCCAGGTTTTGCCCGGCTTGTTCCAGCTTGGCTAGCAACAGAAACAGTTCCTCCCCCCCGGGGCGCAATTTTATTAGTCCAATCAGGCCCAGGATAGTGGCCAGGGGCCCCGAAGCCGGTGCGAATTGAAATGGGCATACTCCATCAGTTTTTCGTTTTGGGCTTGCAGGCGTTGAGTACGTTCCTGCACTTTGAGGTCCAGGGTTTGGTTGATGGCGATAATTTCCTCATTGGTGGTCATCAGCCGTTCGGTTTGGGAGGCCAGTTCAGATTTTTGGGCATCGAGCAAGGCATTTTTTTGCAAAATCTCCTCTCTTTGGGCTTTCAGGGCCTGGGCAGTTTGGTTAAAAGTTTCGGCCAGCAGCCCCAGTTCGTCGTGGCGATGCAAGGAGAGCCGGACTTCATAATCGCCCTGCCCCAGTTTGCGGGTGCCTATGGCCAATTGATTGATGGGTTGGTAGAGCGTGCGGGCCAGGAAGAGGGCCACCATCGCAACCACCAAGCTCATCGCCAAAAGCAAAAAAATAGACTGAAAAGCATTCCGCCGGATAGAGGTAAAGATTTCGGGCGCATCTATTTCTGCGCAAATGGCCCATTTGACGTGGCGAATTTCCAAGGGGGCAAAGGAACTCAATACCTGCTCGCCCCGATAGTCGCTGATGGTGTGGGTGCCCGATAAGCCCGCCAGGGCTTTTTGTACACTGGGCGTTTTTACTTCCTGGAAAAGCACCGTAGTTCGATACTTTTCCATGGCCATCAGGTCGGCTGGCTGGCTGAGTTGCTTTTCCCGAAGCGTTTGCAGGTATAAATCGGGCGATTCAATCATAAATCTTGAATCCGTACGCATGCGCATATCCGGCCCAATCAAAAAAGTTTCCCCCGTCTTGCCCAATCCTTCGGCTTCCCAGGCCTTGCGGCTAGTGGCGATTTCATCCAGTTTCCTGAGAGGAACCTGAAGGGCAAGGGTGCCTATTTTTTGGGAGCCATCAAAAATAGGGGCAACAATAAATGCTGCCGGGGCCAGGCCCGAAGGCAAATACCGGGCAAAATCGCTCATCAGGATTTCATTTTTGAGGCCCGTATGACGAATACGACGAAAAAGCTGCCCAAAATGGCTGTCGGCGTGCGGCCCTTTGAGCAAGCTAGTGGCAAAATCAATTTCTTTGGCCACTGAATACACAATAAAACCAGTTTCGTCTTCAATCAGAAATAAATCGTGCAACTCATAAGCCTGAATAAGGGCCGTGAGTGCGCCGTGAAAACGATTGTGTACCTCAAAGTAATCCGCATCCTTCAGGGTGGCTTTGGTGCCCATGAGATACTGCTTCTGCAAGAGGATGTTCCTGGTTTCTTTGGGAATAAGTTTTTTGTGAAAATCCTCCGAGGCGGTCTCCGGCAGCCGTGGGCCAAATTCATCTTCATAATATGTTTGGAGATTAAACAGATAGTCGGTCGGTAGGATTTCATTCTCCAATTGCTGAAAGGTGGAGTTAAATGCCTTGAGAGCCTCCACTACTAGCAGGCTTTGGGCAAAAAAACTGGCCTGGGATTGTAATTTTTCAATATACCATTCTATTTCTCTTTTTTTGATTTCGCGCACAGTTTTGAGCTGCTCAAAGGCTCTCTGGCGCAGGCTTTCCTGGGCATTCCAATAGGCCCATCCCATGAAACAAGCCAATGGAACGACCGAGAGAAGCCCGAAAATGAGCAAAATTTGGTATTTTATTCCTATGCGCATGGCAGCAATTGCTTTGGCTCCTAAAATACGGCTTTTTGATAAAAGCTTTGCAGGCTTCTTATTTCTTCTTATGGTCCTTCCCACAAACGTAAAGCAGGAAAGAAGAGCAAAAACAGGCGGGGGCTTAAGAAATTGTGAATTTTATGAGCACTCATTGTTAAATTTTTAAAAAAATAACCATTAAAGGTGATTTTTTGCTAAATTTGCTATCACTGAAATTGCTCTCGTAAAGAAAAAGTTGGTATGAAGCGTTTTTATGAATTTATAAAAGCCCCCAGGCACCAGTGTTTGCTTTGGCCACTATGATTCTGACTTTTTTCAGATGTATGCCAAGCTCTACTATTATCATAACCCCTATGCCCTCAACCCGGTGCTGGATGTGATGATTGCGCTGGTGGCCGCCGGTGGGCTAAGCACGATTACTTTTATCATCATTGTCCATTCTAAAAAGCCCTGGATGCCCATTTTCTTTGCCTCTATGGATTTTGTGGGGGGTTTATTGTTTTATGGCAAAGACCTGATGGCCTATTATGCCCAAGGGGCTTTTATCGAAATCGGCAGTGCCTTGTTTATTCCTTTTTTCAAGGCCTCAGCCATTTATTTTGTAGGGGAGATTTTTCTGGAAGAGGTCAATGGCCAGCAGGAATCAGAACTAAGCCAGACCGAGGCCCAACTTACGTCCGTACAAGCCGATGCCGAAAAACAAAAAGAAACCATTGCCCAACTCCGCCAGGAGCTTCAAAAAACACAAACCGAACTGGGCCAGCTCAAAAAGGAAAGCAAAGAATGGCGAAGAAAAAGTTATAAATATGACATCAATAATGTGAAGCGTTCGCTCAACTCCACCCAGGATGAAGCCAAGATTCGCCAAAAACAAGCCGAGCTGGAAAGGCTTGAAAAATTGCTGGCGCAGGCACCTCTCAATGGGCACGAAAAGCCGCTTGCAGTGTAGGCAAGCCGCCCATTTCATTTCTTGACCCAATCGGGCAAGACATCCGGCCTGATGTCAAAAACCCAGGGCATAAGCGTAAAGGCCATGAGCATAATCAAAACCACCGAAAGTAAATTGAGCCATAGACCGGCTTTCACCATTTGACCCACCCGGATATGGCCACTGGCAAACACAATGGCATTGGGTGGGGTGGCCATCGGCAGCATAAAGGCGCAACTGGCGGCCATTGTGATAGGCACACAAAGCAGGAGCGGATTTTGGCCCAGGCTGAGGGCAATGCCTGAGATGAGGGGCACCATCACCGTTACGAGGGCTACATTACTCATTACTTCGGTCATAAACAGTACGGTCAGGGTCAATAAGAGCAGGATGCCCCAGATATTCCAATGCTGAAACTGGCTGATTTGGTCGCCAATGAGCTGAATCAGGCCCGTTTTTTCCATTCCATCGGCCAGGCAAAGCCCCCCGCCAAACAGAAGCAAAATGCCCAGGGCAGCCGCTGGGTGTCTTCCCACTGCAAAATAAACTTTCCCGAAGGCCAGTGCACAGGTATGGCAAACAAAAGCAAGGAGCCTAGCATAGCAATCAATGGGTCGCTCAAAACCAGCCCTGGCCAAAGCCAGTTGAGTGTATCCCGAAAAATCCAAAGAAAAGCTGTAAGCCCAAAAACCGACAAGGTGAGTTTTTCGCCCCGGCGCAAGACCCCCAGCTTTTTAATTTCGGCCTTAATCAAATGCAGTGAATCGGCCAATTGTCCCAGCCGATTAGGATATATTACCTTCACCAGCAAAGTGTAGCCTAGTCCTAAGAGTAGGAGGCTATAAGGCAAACCCAATAACATCCATTGGGCAAAGCCGATTTCGTAGCCGTATTGATTGAGAAGCACACTGGCCAGCACTGAGTTGGGCGGCGTGCCAATCAGGGTGGCAATCCCCCCAATACTGGCCGCATAGGCAATGCCCAGCATCATCACCAGGGCAAAATTTTTCATTCCGGGGCTTTGGGCTGTTTCCTCTTTGTGCAAAAGCTGAATAATAGAACCCCCGATGGGCAGCATCATCACGGTGGTGGCCGTATTGCTTATCCACATACTGAGCAAAGCGGTGGCCAGCATAAATCCGAAGATGATGCCGTCGGCGTGTGTGCCAGTTAGCCGCACAATATTGAGGGCTATCCGGCGGTGCAGATGCCATTTTTCCAGGGCCAGGGCCAGCATGAAGCCGCCCAGAAACAAGAAGATGATAGGATTGGCATAGGAAAAGGTTACCTGCTCCATTTTGTCATAAATGCCCAGCCCCGGAAAAAGCACCAGAGGGAGCATGGCGGTTACGGGCAAAGCCACGGCCTCACCAATCCACCAGGCCAGCATCCAGGCGGCCACCCCCAATACCCCTTGCGCGGCCGGGCTGATGCCCCCAATGTCGGGCCCCAGCCATAAGAGTAAGAAAAACAAGGGCCCTAAACCCAGGGCGATTTTTTTGGAAAGGGGAAACGGCGAACTTGAGCGCATCATCCTGTATCAATCAAAGGCAAACAAAAGCGAAGCAAAAAATCTTCGGCTTCAAAGTATTTCAAATTCAATGCGGCGATTTTGCGCCCTTCCTTCTTCGGTATCGTTGGTGGCAGCAGGTCGTTTTTTCGCCGTAGCCCTGATATTTGAGTCTTTCGGGGGCGATGCCTGCCTGCACCAGAAAATCGTACACAGATTTGGCACGGTTGAGCGAAAGACGTAAATTGGCCTCATCATCCCCTACATTGTCGGTATGGCCCGAAATTTCCCCCTTCACTTCGGGGTTCTCCTGCATAAACCTGACCAGTTCGTTGAGTTCGGTGCGCGACTTTTCGTCCAGTTCAAAGCGGTTGTAATCAAAAAAGATATTATTAAGCCGGAAAACCGTACCTTTTGCGATGGGCTCGAGGGCGATATTAAATTCCAGGGGCTGAATATCTTTGCCTTCGGTATAGTTAAAGGTGATACTTTTGAAAGCATAGCCTTTTCGGGCTACCTCAAGGGCATATTCGGCCCCCTGGTTGAGCACCAGCAGATAATGGCCGTTTTGTGAATCGGAGCGTACCGAGGCCTGGCGTTCGTTGGCGGTCAGGTCAAAAAGGCTGATTTCGGCTTCCAGGCGCGCCTGGTTTTGGCATCATACACATAGCCTTTCACGTAGTTGCTTTTGATTTTGGGCTGAATGGCTTCGGGAATATCAAAGACCTTCAGCACACTTTTGTACGCTTTGCGCCCGCCTATTTTTTCTTCAAAGGTATAATACGCCTTTTTGCCATCAGTAGTGATAAAGAGGGCCACCTGGTCGGCGTGGTCATTCACAGGATAGCCCAGGTTTTGGGGAGTAGTCCAGGCCCGGTTGACCCATTCGCTCTGATAAAGGTCATAGCCCCCGTAGCTTTGGGCGGGCCGGCCATTAGAGCTAAAATACAAATAGCGATTATTGGCATGAATAAAAGGCGATACCTCACTGCCAGCGGTGTTGAAAGTAGGCCCCAGGTTTTCGGCAAGCTGCCATTTTCCATCGGCATCCCGCCGGCTTACCCAAAGGTCCAGTCCGCCCAGGCTTCCTTTTCGGTTGGAGGCAAAATACAGCGTATTGCCATCGGCGGAGAGGGCGGGCTGGGTATCTTTGGCAGCAGAATTTACATTAGGCCCCAGGTTTTGGGGTTCGCTCCATTGCTTGCCTTGCCGGTAGCTGATATAAAGGTCGCAATCGCCAAAGCTGCGGCGTAGTTTCAGGTTGGCGCAATAGGTAAAAACCAGCACCTGCCCGTCGGCAGAGATGCTACAGGTGCCTTCATTGTCGGGGGTATTGATTTGGGGCGATAAGGGCTGGGGGGCGGTCCACTTTCCGTCTTGTTGGTAGCTCACAAACAAATCCTCGGTTTCATCTTCTTTGTGTACGGTGTAGATAATCATTTGCTCATCGCCGGTCAATACCGGAAAATATTGGACCTGAAACTCGTTGAGGGGTGAAGGAAGGCTTTGTGGGCGAAAGTCGAGGGGGTTTTTTTTGCCTTCGAGGGCATATTCGCAGGTGGCCAATATCTCTTCGGCTTTGGCCACGTGTTGCGTATTTTTGAGGTTAAGGCCTTTTCCACGGCGGGCTATTTCCTGGGCTTGGGTATAATTTCCTTTTTGTAGTTCCTGACTGGCCACCAGGTTATACACACTTTGATAGCGGGCATCCTGGGGGGCCAGGTCAATTACCTTGCGAAAATACTTGGCCGATTCTTCATATTCCTGAAAAAGCTGATAAGTAGTGGCCAGTTTGTAATGCGCCTCGATAAATTGCTCATCAATGGCCACCGCTTTAAGCAGGGCAGCTACCCCGTCGTCAAAACGGCGGGCTTGAAAATATTCATTGCCCTTTTCATAGAGTTTAATGGCTTTTGCGGATTGGGTAGCGTATTTTTGGGCATAAGCCCCCCCCATCATCATCCATCCGCTCAGAAGCAATGAAACAAAGATTTTTGTTAAAGGCATATTGCATTGGGTTTAATATTTTCAGAATTGCCTATTAGGATACGTCAAAAAAACGAAAACCTGATGAGCGCGCACAAAATAATGCGCAATTTATCAAAATTTGCCCGGGCTTTTGTAAAGGAAGGCCTATCTTTCCGGTTTTCCCAGCTTTTTAAACCTTTCTTTGATGCAGATTTGCCCGGCTTTGGCACAAAGGCTCAGCCTTTGCGTCAAAAATGTGTGTATCTTTGTAGCCAGTTTGTGGAGAAAAGCCTGAGGCAGAATTTGCAAAAACCAGGCAGGCTCCGGGCTACGCATAATCTCGAAAATTATTCATTTTTTTATTACAAAAGCCTATGAAATACAAGCGCGTGCTACTCAAACTTAGTGGTGAAGCCCTTCAAGGGGATAAATCTTTTGGCATTGACGGCAAACGCCTCGAGCAATATGCCCAGGAAATCAAAAAGGTATGTGATTTGGGCATTGAGCTGGCCATTGTGATTGGGGGCGGTAATATTTTCCGGGGGGCGCAAGCCTTAGGCACCGCCATAGACCGAGTGCAAGGCGATTATATGGGCATGCTGGCGACGGTCATCAATGCTATGGCCCTGCAAAGTTCTTTGGAGCAGTTGGGCATTTACACCCGTCTGATGTCAGGAATTAAAATGGAGCAGGTTTGCGAGCCCTTTATCAAGCGCCGGGCGGTACGTCATTTAGAAAAAGGGCGTGTGGTCATCTTTGGAGCGGGCATTGGCAGCCCCTATTTCACCACCGATTCGGCCGCCAGCCTGCGCGCCATTGAAATTGAGGCCGATGTGGTACTCAAAGGAACCCGCGTGGACGGGGTCTATACCGCCGACCCCGAAAAAGACATCAATGCCCAGCGTTTTTCCAATATTTCCTTTGAGGAGGTCTATCAAAAAGGCTTAAATGTAATGGATATGACAGCTTTTACCCTCTGCAAGGAAAACAATTTGCCCATTGTTGTTTTTGATATGAACAAGCCCGGCAACCTGGCCAACATTGTGAAAGGAGAAGAAGTAGGTACGCTTATCACCGTTGACTAAGCCCAGCGGGGCTTTTTGTCCCTGCCAAAAGGCAAAAACGGAAAATTTTTGTTTCTTTGTAGTTATTCAAAAACCCATCCTTAAAATAAAATTGTATGGAAGAAGAAATTAAAATGTATCTCGACGAAGCCCAGGAACTGATGCATAAAGCGGTAGAGCATACCCAGCGCGAAATCAGTAAAATCAGGGCCGGAAAAGCCGACCCCTCGATGTTGGACAGCCTCAAGGTAGAATACTACGGTGCCGAAACCCCTCTCAATCAACTCGCCTCGGTTACTACCTCTGATGCCCGCACCATTCTTATCAAGCCCTTTGAGCGCAACCTCATCAACAGTATTGAGAAAGCCATCAAAAATAGTGATTTGGGCTTCAACCCACAAAACGATGGCCAGAGCATTCGCATCAATATTCCCCCGCTCACGGAGGAACGCCGCCGCCAATTGGTGAAACAAGTAAAACAGGAAGGCGAAAGTGGCAAGGTGAGCATTCGCAATATCCGCAAAGACACCAATGGCTCACTCAAAGAATTGCAAAAAGAAGGTGCTTCCGAAGATGCGGTGAAAAAGGCCGAAGAAGAAGTACAAAAACTGACCGATAAGTTTGTGGTCAAAGTGGAGGAAATCCTGAGCAAAAAAGAAACTGAACTGATGACTGTTTAGCTCTCCACCCTCCTTGAAAAAAATACCCCCGCCGGGCTTTATTCCTGCGAGGGTTTTTTTATGATTTAATGGCTTTGTTCATTGACTTCGGCCAGTTCTTGCCGGGTGATAACCTCTGTCTGGCGGCGAATAGATTCAACATGAATCAGCTTGTAAATTTCGGTAACAAAATCCTGGTTGAGGTGCATTTTTCTGGCCCATTCTGAGCGGGTGCGGAATATCTCATTCCAGCGGTCCACCTGAAAAATAGTGATATTATTGGCCCTCTTGTATTCACAGGCTTTTTCTACCAATACCATCCGGTTTTTCAAAATTTCGATGAGTTCGCGGTCCACACTGTCAATCTTGTCGCGCAAATCGTCCAGATAGTTTATCAGTTCAGGGTCATCACTTTGGTTGCGGACAATGCGAATCTTTAGATTGGCCAGAAGCTCCTGAAGCTGGGCCGGGCTTACCTGCTGTTCGGCATCGCTGAGCGCCACCGAAGGGTCAATATGCGACTCAATCATCAGGCCGTCATAGTTGAGGTCGAGGGCTTTCTGGGCAATCTCCTGCAAGTACTCACGCTTCCCGGCAATGTGGCTAGGGTCGCAGATAATGGGCATATTGGGAAGATAAGTCTTCAGCTCTATGGGAATTTGCCAGGCTGGCACATTGCGGTACTTGCTGGCCTGAAAAGAAGAAAAACCCCGATGAATGACGGCCATCTTGCGAATCCCGGCATTGTAAATCCTTTCAATGGCTCCAATCCAAAGGGCCAGGTCTGGGTTGATGGGGTTTTTAATCATCACGGGCACATCTACCCCGCGCAGGGCATCGGCAATTTCCTGCACATTGAAAGGATTGACCGTGGTGCGGGCTCCCAGCCAGAGAATATCCACGCCATACTTAAGGGCCAGTTCTATGTGTTGGGGATTGGCCACCTCCACGGCAAAAGGCAGTTGGAGGGTTTCGCGCACGGCTTTGAGCCAGGGCAGGGCCTTTTCTCCATAGCCCTCAAAACTATTGGGCCGGGTACGAGGCTTCCAGATACCAGCCCTTAGCACATCAATTCCCTGGGCCTTGAGTGCCTGGCATGTGCGCAAGAGCTGGTCTTCTGACTCAGCACTACAGGGGCCCGAAATGATAACCGGCCGATGCGGGGATTGTATCCATTGTTGGAGCGGCTCCAGCTCCATTTTGTAGTTTACCATGTGATTGTTGGGCTTTACGGCAGTTGCAAACTGTATTTATTTATTTTACATTTAAAATTTGGGATAATTTTACTTTTCTCAAAGTTTTTAGCCCTCAAATCGCTTTATTTAGAAGTTATTTGCAATTTATTGTTAGAAATATACAAAATATAAGTCAGTAAAAATGACTTTTCTTTTTCTAATCGCTGTATGGTTCCAGAACAAGAAGCTAACTTGTCTGTAAACACAATGTTTGAATAAATCATAATTTGTGGCATACATTCTTTTTTGTTGCCATTGTGTCTTCATTCTTAAAATAAAAAATAGGCAAATGCAACGTCTTCCCCCTCATTTGCCACTTGTAGATAAAAAAGGCCCAAGTCCAAGAAAAATCTACTTTTATGTTGAGGCCGATAAATTGCGTTCGGCCCGAAGCAAATGCAATATATCCGGCTCAGGGCGGATTGTCTTGGTAGCCGAAGAAATGCTGGAAGCCAAAGTGAGTGAGACAGGCAACATCCTCTATGAAGGCCAGCCCGCACAGTATAAGACCCATGTTTTGGGTTCGGGCAGGATTAGCCCCTGTCCTCCTCCTCGCGCCATTGGTCTGCGGACAATAAAATTCCCGGTGCAGCCCTCTTTGGCTTTTTTTCACGAATTCGGTTTTGACAAATAAGTCTGAATATACTGGGCAAAAGCCTGTCGGATGCGGTCGGGATGCAGCCCAAAGTCCTCGAGGGCATACTGGTGGAGGCCATACCTGTGGGCAGGGGCTTGCGCATGGTAGGTTTGCATCTTAGCTTTTACTTCGGCGGGCCATGCTTCGCCCAGCCATTGGTAAATACGAGCCAACTGCGCCCAGGTATCCTGGGTCAAATCCTGGTACTGAATATCCAAAAAATTTTGGGAAGGTGCTTGGCTACGGTAGGCCAGGGCTTTTTGCACCATGTAGGCGGTTTTGCGGCTCCAGTGCTGGCCCACCTCTACCGCATTTACCTGATCGCTGAAAATACGCTGTCCTTGAAAAACCATACTACAGAATGAGGCCACTGACACAAGCGGGTCGCGGTGGGTATGGATGATTTTGGCCGATGGGAAAACCTTCACCAAGACATCGAGAAATTCCAAATGATGCGGGGTCTTGAGCAACCAGCGTTTTGCGCCCCTTTGCCATTGCAAAAGTTTGAGCAAGCGGGCCAGGGTTTCATAAGCCGGGGTCTGGTCTTGTTTTTCAAGCCAGGCCGCAAACCGGGGCACCTGCATCGTGGCTTCGGGAACCGTGCTGAGAAAAGATTGGTCCAGTAGCAAGACTTCCTCCTCGGGGGCATTATGCTCCACCGGATGAATGGCAAAAAATCGGGCGAAAGATAAAGCAGGCCCTTTTCGCTCCGTCGGGCGGCTCGAAGGCGGAGATACTGGCCCGAAGGGCCTTCTTTCAGGAAAGGCGCAGGGTTTAGGGCTTCCCAGGAATACAAAGCCCGATTTTGGGGGTCGCAGGCCAATAGTCTTTGCAAGAGGGTCGTACCCGTTCTTTGCAAACCTGTAATCACGAGCACTGGAGCCAGTTCCTGGGCCAAAATTTCGGGATGTTTTTTGAAAAAATATTCGGCCCTAAGGCGATTACTCAGCAGATTGACCAGGCGTATCTTTGTAATCATTTTCCCGAAGGCGTGCAAATGAGCCTCCTGGTGAATGGCCTCCAGCAAACGTTGCAAGGGTTCCCGAAACGCATCCTCCCCAAAATCTTGCAGCCCAGTTTGCCGGCGAGCCGCTTCCAAAAGTGCCTTTTCACGCAGAGGAACCGATGCCCACAAACGGGCTTTTTGCCGTCCTACCCAATTAAATAGGCGCACTGGCCAGGGCGCAGGCCGACAATGCCGAACCGATACCGTAGAGCTTCGCTTCATATTTTATTGGGCAATTGAGAGAGCTCGGCAAATTTAAGAACTTGGGTCTGGGGAGTAGGCGTTTCTGAGGCATTGCTCCAGCGAAAACACATCGTGCCTTCGCGATGGCCTACGGTTTCAATCCAATTGGGCAGGCCCGGGTTTTGGTGGGCTACCACGATTTGGACACTACCGTCTGGGGCATATACAGCCGTATGTTTGTTGATATGGATACGGAAATAGCGGTAGTCCAGCGATTCCATCCAGTAATTATTCAGTTGAAAATTCCAATAGTCGCAAAAGGGTGGCTTGGCCCGAATGAGCAAGGCCTCGTCTTCGGCCAGGCACCAATGGCTGTGATAATACGTGATGCCAGCCACCCCACCCGCGGCATTTGAGACCTCCGGGTCAAACATCGGCAATTGGTTGCTGTGTTGTTGAAAATCGCGGGCCCATTTGGCAAACAGAAGGGAAGCCCCGGCCACCAGCGCACTCACCGAACTGAGGCCCTCGTCCAGGCTTTGGGGGCTGAGCAGCGCAGGCTGGGTATTTCCATCTAAACACTCCAAGTGAAGCGTGGCCAATTGCTCCCCGGCCTGGTTGAGAAAGGTTTGCCTTACAATCAATAAGGAAGTATCGGGCACCATCGGGAGCCAGTTGCCGGGCTGAGGCTCCGTGCTCAGGATGATTTCAAAACCTCCGTCGGCATCCAGGTGCAGGTCTTTTCCTTCCAGGTATCCCGAAGGGGCCAGGCCGCCCGTGCGCCCGTAATCGCCTTTTTGGGTGCCAAAGCCCAGGTAATGCACCGTGTTGCGCCTGCCCCGAAGGCGGTAAGTATATTGCCCGTCTATTTTGGCATTTTGATAGTAATTGTCGGGGTTATCGGCACCCATTTTTACCGTTTCGTGCACCATTCGGCGCAACACGGGCGCGGCCGGGTCGGCATACTCAATAAAATTTTCCAAACCAGCCCGGAGCAATCGAGTGAGGTAGCGATAGCCCTCCGCTTGCTGAAAAGCATCGCGGGGGGTGCCGGGAAAGACCAGCGCAGCCCCGGCGGCTTTGAGGCTGTCGCAAAACTCATCCCAAACCCGCCCACTGACCACTCGCCGGGCGTGAATGTCGGCAGGGGTTTTGCCGCGCAAACGTATGAAAAACAAGCGTAGGCGGCGGTAGAGATTAAGAAGGCGGAAAATTAGTCTTTTGAGCATAATCTCCTGAGTATTTGAGCTTGCATAATGACCGCAAACATACAAAATGCACCTTCAAGGATAAAGGGGCTTATAGCAAGACCGCTAAAAAGTAAACCTCGAGCCAAAAGCCAGAAATCATTTTTCTGATGCCCAAGCATTGCCTTCGGCAAGTTTTTTGAAAACATTTTAAATATTTCCTAAATAGCCAAGTAGTTAATTTTGGGAGTAATTTAGGCTATATTCTCCTGATTTTATATGGAAATAGAAAGATTTCTCGTAGCTTTGTTTTCATTCATTTGTTTTACAAATTCTTTTTGGAATGGAATACATCGCTCACAAAAACCGCCCCTCCCTCGCCCACTCCGGTTCTAAGCCCTTTTTCCAGGCCAAAAGCACCAATCCCTTTATGCCCGCCTCGGGTAGAGAAGGTCATAATCCTTTTCTGGCACAGGCAAAGGCCATTTCTAACCCTTTTGCCGGGC
The DNA here is from genome assembly GCA_012031215.1 of Microscillaceae bacterium. Taxonomy (GTDB): domain Bacteria; phylum Bacteroidota; class Bacteroidia; order Cytophagales; family Microscillaceae; genus JAAUUB01. The sequence continues at coordinate 15,042 of JAAUUB010000085.1, forward strand.
CTCTTTTGCAGCGAAAATGTACTGCTTGTGAGCAAGAAGAAAATCAAAATGCTTTGCAAAAAAAAGAAATGCCCCTCCAGCGGGCTTGTAGCGGAGGCAGTTGGCAGTATGAATACGATGGCTGCAGTGTCCCTCAGTCATTGGCCAATATTGCCGGCATTGACAAAGACAACCCGGCAGGCGGAACCGATACCCACTTTGGACTCGGTATTCCTACAGCTTCGGGAGGCCGAGCTTGCGACCGGCACGATGAATGCTATCAAACCTGCAACACTCCCGGTGGAAGGGCCGCCTGCGACCGGCAAATGTATGCGGATATGATGGCCACTTGCCACGCCTCTTCGGCCCCACCTCCCGTCAAAAAGCGTTGCCAAGAATGGGCCTTACGCTATTACCGCGGCCTACAGGTCTTTGGGGGCTCGGCCTACCGCGAACGCCAGCAACAAAGTTGTAATTGTTAAGAAAAACCCGTGCCTTTTCTCAATAAATCAGCTTATCAAGCAATTGCTATAGTCCAAAATGACTCCCGCTAGGCTATTACCTAAGGCTCACAATAGCCTGCCGAAAACAGCCCACAAAAATCATAGAAAGTAACGCAAACACTCTCCAAAAATGGCCATAAACCCGAGCCAGCAGTCATTTTTAAAAAAACAAAAGCCCGTAGGGCAAAAGCAGCTTCATTGCTTGCCAAGTATGGCCAAGCGAAAAAGAGGAAAAGGAAAAGTAACAAAGGAAAGGGAAATCGTTTTGTCGGCTCATTTTAGCAGCTTTTGCAATAGCCAAAAGCATCCGTTTGGCTTCTCGAGCGCAAGCCCTGCTTAACCTCCATTTGCCTAAGGCGGCACAAATGGGGTCCACCTACCGAAAGAAAGAAAGCTTCGTGGCCCCATAATTATCGGCAAGCACAGACTAAACCCACAAGAAGCTGGATTTTTTCTTACTATTGTCCGAAAACGAACAAAGCCTGTGCGATAAACGGACAATCTAAAATCTTTTATCCTGCATGAATAAATAGTAAATTTCTGATTATAAGCCGTTTATGATTCTGGCCTTGTAATTGGCTATTATGAAGAAATCATTAGGTCTAATTTGATGAACATTTACCGCTTTTTTTATAATGGATCGTGTATTGCCTAAAAAGAAATGGTATCAACGCACTCAGACACAATGGATAGGCTGGGACTAATTTTAGCAATACTGCTCTTGTATCAACTGCTCCTGGGCGCACCTTCGCGGCTACGTATAGCTGCGGATAAGATACGGGTGGCGGAAGTGAGCAAAGGCACTTTTCAGGAATACATTGCCATCGACGGGATAGTAGCGCCCATTCATACTTATCACCTTGACATCGTGGAAAGTGGCACTGTACTCAAAAAATACGCCGAGGACGGGCAAAATGTGAAAGCAGGCGACACCTTATTGCGCCTGAGCAATACCACGCTTCAGTTGGATTTTATGAATCGGGATATGCAACTACTAGACCTGATGAACGAACGGCAAACCACGGAAATCAATATGCGCCAAAACGAACTGGGCACCCAAACCCAACTGGCCGAAATGGAGTTTCAACTCAAACAAGCCGAGCGCGTCTTCTTGCGCAATCAACAATTGCACACCCAAAAGATGATTTCGCAGGAAGAGTTTTTTTCTACCCGCGACCAATACGAATACCAAAAAAACGCTACCAACTGGGCCGGCGCACCCTACAGCAGGATACCCAGCTTCGTGAACAACGCCTGCGCCAACTGGATGCCTCCATTAGCCGCATGCAACGCAACCTTGATTTGTCACAAAACATGCTCGACCAACTCTATGTCAAAGCCCCTGTATCGGGCTTGCTGGCGGCCCTGCGGGCCGAAGTGGGCGAAGCCAAACAGGCGGGCGAAAACATTGGCCAGATTGATGACCTGAGCGGCTTTAAAGTAAGGGCAAAAATTGATGAATACTATATTGCTAAGGTCTATGTGGGCCTGAAGGCTAGTGTGGAAATAGACGGAAAGTTCCATCGCCTTACCTTGCGCAAGGTGTATCCAGAGGTGAGCCGGGGCGAATTTGAAGTAGAAATGACCTTTGACCAAAAAGCACCCGTCCGTATCCGCCGGGGGCAAACCTTGGCCGTAAAACTGCAACTGGGCGATAATGCCACCGCTATCTTGGTTCCAAAAGGTGCTTTCTATGAAGTAAGCGGTGGCCAGTGGGTTTTTGTACTGCAAGGCAAGCGGGCTTTGCGCCGCTCGGTGCAACTTGGCCGCCAGAATCCCCTCTTTTATGAAGTGCTGGCTGGCCTGCAAGCCGGAGATAAAGTGCTAGTTTCCGATTACAAGGACTATGAAGACTATCAGGAACTTTTGATTGAATAAGTCTCTGGCTGGTCTTTTTTGCCGGGGGGAGTGAAAAAAAGCGGGATTTTACGCGGAAACCGTTCGAATTTTGCGCCAGATTTTGAATATTTACCAAAAAAACCATAAACCATTTTCTCAATCCTAAGACCATGATCGAGACCCGAAACCTGACCAAAGTCTATACCACCGACGAAATAGAAACCACTGCCCTCAATGGAGTAAATCTCCGTATTGACAAAGGCGATTTTGTGGCCATTATGGGCCCCTCCGGCTGCGGAAAATCTACCCTCCTGAACATCATCGGCCTTCTCGACAATCCGAGTGGGGGTGAGTTTCATTTCCTGGGCCGCGAAATCAGCCGTTTTTCCGAGCGCCAAAGGGCCGATATTCGCAAAAACCATATTGGCTTTGTCTTTCAAAGTTTCAACCTCATTGAAGAATTGACCGTTTTTGAAAACATCGAGCTGCCCCTGATTTATCTCCGCATTCCGGCCCACGAGCGCCGCAAACGAGTGGATGAAATCATGAACCAAATGCAAATCATGCATCGCCGCAAACCACTTCCCCCAGCAGCTCTCCGGAGGTCAACAGCAGCGGGTGGCCGTAGCCCGGGCCGTTATCACCAAGCCCGACTTAATCCTGGCCGACGAACCCACGGGCAACCTCGACTCGCGCAATGGCGAAGAGGTGATGACCCTGCTCACCGACCTCAACCAACAGGGCACTACCATCATCATGGTTACCCACTCGGCGATGGATGCCGACTATGCCCACCGTATCATCAACCTCTTCGACGGCCAAATCGTAAGCGAAGAAAATCACGAACGCCGCCCCATTCCCTCCCCGGACGGAGAGGAAAACGAATATGAGGGAAACTGAAAAGTTGAAGCCGCTTCCTATAAGGGGCCTTGACTCCGGAAGTAATCTTGGCGGCTTTCTTTCAAGCGACCGAAAAAAAACTTGCTATGCGTTTTACTCATCAGTAAAAAATTTGAGCGGGATAATCGCGTTCGGAATTGAAAATTTCGGCTGTCTTGCATCAGGCTTCTCTATCGGAAAATCATAAAGAGCCTTAGAAGGATAGATTGCTGCAAGTCTCGAATCCTAAGCAGTTTAGTCTTGTTTTTATATATTTGCTAGATGATTATTTTGATAAATGAAAAAGGAACTATTGATTTTCTTATTCATATTGATGAGTATAGTAGGGAGTATGTACGTACTCATTTACTTGCTATTTGAAAATGAGCCAATTGATATTCAAATTCAGGACACCTATCTAGTAATAGGTTCTCCCAGCTTCGTTTTTTTTCATCATCTATTCTCTTGTATTTTACTTACTTTGTCAAAGAAGGATTTAGGTTGTTTCAAAATTTGTATGGCAATGTTATCTTCTTAATTATTAATATTTCAGGGTTAATTTTTTTGAGTTCTTTTTGGATGTCTTTTTCTTCAATTGGAAAAACTGTACTTCCTCCATTAAATGACAATGATTATGAAACTCCAAATATAACCTCAAACATAAAATCTATTATTTTTGCTTTACAGATTATTAATATCATCACGCTGATTTTTTTGAGCGTTCAAACAATCAGCATATATTTTAAAAAATTTAGGTAAGCCTCCCTCCTTGTGCTTAGCCCCCAACAAGTCGCAATATTCCTTCTGTATTAGTAGGTAAAATTTGTTTTTTGCTAAGTTTAGTGAATTTTATTCTTTTATGCGAAGTTTTGAAATGCACCCTAAATAGTTTAATAAATAAACAACTTCATAAATTTAGCGAATCAGATAAAGAAAAAGCCATCTTACACACCTGGCTAGCCTGGCAAAACGAACCCGGGCTTTCTCTTGCTCAAGCAATAAACGCAAGGTTTAAAAAACAATTTATTCTGGAGGATAGAAAAGCAAATGACTTTATCCATTGGCTACAAAAGCTATTTAAATAATACATACGAGCGATTGAAGAGGAAAATACAGGACTTGGGTATGAAAAGATGCAAGCCATTGAAAATCAAGAAGGTTTCTGTTTTTCTTTTTCTGGCCCAATACCAGAGCATATCGAGAGGCAGGAAGTGCAATGTAAGAGGGAGGAGGGGGCATTTGATTAAGCTATCAATATTTAAAAATTAAGTTGGCTCTTAAAATTTTTTTATAATAAGATTTGATAGAGCTTCAAATGCCAATAGTGGAACCGCCCTTGAAAAATCTCCAATAGCACCAAATTGGACTTGTTTATATGTTAAAAAAGCAAGGTTAATTAAATCTTCCGTAGTTAACTCTCCGTCATGGTACTTATTAAATATTCCATTTCTAATATCCATAATTTCCATTTCTGATGGTTTTTTGTTTTTTAATGTTAAAATATCATATTTTTTGTTATCAAATAATGATGCTATATATTTTTAAAGAAAAAATCTTTACCTAGCTTTTTTTTAATAAAAGATGGGCATGTCTATGCTACGGTTTGGAAGATGATTACAGATGTGATTTTCGTATCTCAGCTTATGCTCATAAACGCTTCTTTTTGTAAAAAGCTTATCAAGCCTCGATGTAATAAACTTTTTTGGTGTAAATTCATCATCATACTTAAATAATTCATCATTTAATTTACTAGCAATATTCAATCCTTTGTCGAAGAAATGCATGAGGGTATAGTTGTTAATGGATTTGACGCTATCATTTCCTTCCCTATCTTCAAATTTAGATGCAAAATTTTTTCTTCTTTGCGTGTATAAGATGTTGTCAAAGTAAGAAATGCCCAGGCCTGTCTTATCTGGATTATTGAACCTCATGCCGTTTCTTAAATTATTTGCTAAGAGTAGCATCTGTATTAGTTTACCAAATATGAGCTTGTT
>JAAUUB010000294.1 GCA_012031215.1 Microscillaceae bacterium
GGAAGTTTTGTCCGAGAAAAGTTGAAAATAGCGGCCCCCTTGCGCCGTGAAAAAAGCCGATGCAACAAAATGTTTTGCAACAAAAAAAATTTGTGATCAAAGCAGAATTGTGCATCGAGAAAAAAAGCCGATGCACAAAAACATCTTGCATAAAAAACAATTTGTGCAAAGCAAAATTGTGCATCGAGAAAAAAGCCCTTGCACGAGTAACTTGCGCAAAGTCCCTCCAAAAGGGCGATATATGCCCCACGATGAAAAGGAGACTTTTGGCCAGCAAACAAGTCCTCTCCATCTGATTTCCAGGGAAGCAAATCGCTTTAATGGATGAGAAAACTGAGGAGCACAAAAAAGTAGTAAATAGCGCGGGCAACACTTCTTCGGAAATAGACGTGTGAAGCTTTAAATTCCTTTTCCTGTTCTATGATGAAGCGTATTTTTCTCTTTGTGTGGCTAATTTTTATGCTTTTCCAAGTGCTGGCTTGCCTCGATTCCAGCGGAGCCTTTATCAGCGAGCCGCAGGTGATTCTTCAGTTTAACGATGGCGCTATGCCTTACACGCAAGCCTATGGCCTGGGCCGATTAGAGGGGATTACGCCTCAAACCGAGCAAATTCCATTCTTTGTATTGCCCCTTGATATGAACCGCGATTCGGTTGTATTCGTACTGGAGCAGCCCGGTGCGCCTTCTGATACCCTGGCTTTTCGTTACACCCGCCAGGTAAATGCCTTTGGCTATACTTCTTGTTCAGAAAAAAAATTCTCTATGGACATTATCGGGCTGGAAGTATTGCCCGAGGCTACTACACTGCCTCCCAATACCTTTACTTTTTACTTCGCGCAATGAATAGGTCTTTTTTTCACGGATGGGCCCTTGCCCTGGGACTGTGGAGTTCCTCTCTCTTCGCCCAAAACCTCCCGGAGCATCCTTCTGGAGGATGGCTGAGCCTCGATGTGGGTAAGAGCCTTTATCATCTGGTTTCGGGGGGGCACAGTATTGACCTGGGAGGCTACTGGTGTTTTCCTTCACGTTTGATAGTGGGGCTGGAAGTGGGGCACAGCAACTATGTGGATAAAAAAATTCCCGATAAAAACATTGCCGACTACAACGTCCGGGGTTATTATTTTCGGCCTCATATAGGCGGCCTCCTTATGCAAGACCAGGTGGGCTTGCTCATCACTGGCGGCCTGGTGTTTTCTTTTGCCGAAGAAAGCCTGCGGCCTTTCATCCCCGGAACCTATTTTGGGGATTTTCGGGGGGAGGAGATTCGCCGGAAGGGAATTCGGGCCGCCGGATTTGAGACGATGTTTGGGATTTGGATTTGGCCCCGTCAGCGTTTTTCTTTGTTGCTTTCTTCCCGTTTACACTTGGGCTATGTGTTGCAGGTGCCAGAAAATCCGCCGGTAGATTTGTTGGAAGTGCGGTATTTTCCTGGTTTCGGGCTCAACCTGCACGCCCGAGGGGAAGCCCTTGCCAGCCGTTTGGCGATTGGTGGGGGTTTTGGACTGAAAGGCGTTTTCCGCTTTAGTGGCCATTAGGAAGCCCCCCACTTCGGTACTTCCCCCCCCATTCGGCCATTGTCTGCAAGATAGGTAAAGCCGCTTTTCCCCATTCGGTCAGGCTGTATTCTACCCGGGGCGGTATTTCTGGAAATATTTCCCGGTGAATGATGCCATTTCTTTCCAAATCACGCAGTTCCTGGGTAAGCATTTTTTTGCTGATGGCGGGTAAAGTGCGTTGCATCTGTCCGAAGCGCTGGATTTGGTTGGCAATCATAAAGATAATCATGGGTTTCCAGCGCCCGCCGATGATTTCGGTGGTCAGGGTAATGGGGCAGGTTGCCAGGGTGCAAACAAAATTCTCCAGCCTTCCCTCAAAAATAACTTCTTGATTATCAATATTAGTTTCCATAAATATACTAAGCAAAATAATAGTAACTACTTGACAAAAGTAAACCATCTATTTAGCTTTGGCAAGTATTTATTCTCTATGTTTTACCAAAAATTTATTCCAAGATGATTGTTGTAACAGGTGCAAGCGGAAACACTGGCCACCCCCTGGCCGAACAATTGCTCAAGGCGGGCCAGGCCGTAAGGGTCATTGGTCGGCAGGCTGATAAACTGGCCACCCTAAAGGCTTTGGGCGCCGAAGTGGCACTAGGCGATATGGCCGATGCCCAATTTTTAGAAAAAGCATTTGCGGGCGCTACCGCTGTCTATGCGCTTGTGCCTCCCAAATGGGATTTGCAGGAACCCTGGCGGGCGTACCAGCGTCGGGTGAGCCAGGCCCTTACCGCCGCCATTGAGAAAAACGGGGTCCGCTATGTGGTGCTACTTAGCTCTAATGGGGCGCATCTGCCCCAAGGGGCAGGACCGGTTACCGGCTTGCACGAACTGGAAGAAATGCTCAAACAAATACCGGGTTTGAACGTGATGAGCCTGCGGGCGGGCTTTTTTATGCAAAATTTCTTTGGCTTGATAGGGATGATAAAAGGTCTGGGCATGTTTGGCTATTCGCTCCGTACCGACCTCAAATTGCCCGTTGTACATACCCGCGACATTGCCGCAGTAGCCTTTCGCTATCTACAATCGCTTGACTTTGAAGGCTTTCAATACGTGTTCGTGCCAGGTGAGCGTGATTTGAGCATGCCCGAAATAGCGCAGGTATTGGGCCAGGCCATTGGCAAACCTGCCCTGGCCTATGTACCTTTCAGTCCGGAACAGGCCAAAGCGGGCATGATGCAGGCGGGGGTTCCCGAAACGATTGCCGATGGCTACAATGAACTGTTTGCCAGCCTCAATAGTGGGGATTATCTGAATGATTACCAAAGAACGCCCGAAAATACTAATCCTACTTCTATTGAAGATTTTGCCCGGGAGTTTGCGGCGGCCTACCAGGCTTCCTAGTGAGTGCCTGGTAACTTTCTCAAAAGCCTGCCTTCGGCGAGGGCAGGCTCTTTTGGTTTCATCCTTTCCCCTGGCTGCAAGCAAGATTTTCGCAAAACACCCAAAAAGCCCGGCGCGTTTTTTTTTGCAAAAATGCCTATCTTTCAGCCATTAAAAGGCAAAGAATGCAAATACTTCGTGAGCAACTGGAAAAATTTGTACCCCCCGATGCGCTGGAGTGGGAAGCCCTGGCCGGGCAGGTCTATACCCTTCAAACCCCCGAAAAGGGAAATTTATCCAAATCGGAGAGATAGCGCGGGAAATTGGCCTGGTTTTGCGAGGCTCTTTCCGACAATATTATTTAAAGGAAGGCGATGAAAAAGCCGCCCATTCCCCCTTGCATTTTTCCTTGCCATTGCCTAATTTGCCTTTCTATGAGTGCCGCCTGCATCCAGTTAGACCTCTTCCCCGACTACCGCCCCGCCCCCCAAAGCCTGGCGCTGGCCGAAGCCACTGTGCCCTATGGCCCGGTCTGGGAAAAATTCAACTATCCAGAAAGTTTTTACCCCTCCAACGATGGCAAGCCTATGTCCGAAAACACCTTGCATTTCCTCCTGCTGGTAACCCTCAAGTATGTCCTGGACTGCCTCTTTGACCACGACGAAAACGTCCTCGTGGCCGGCGATTTACTCATCTACCCCCTGGAAGGGATATCCA
>JAAUUB010000295.1 GCA_012031215.1 Microscillaceae bacterium
GGTGTGCGACTATCAGTTTATCAGAGTGAAGCCCGAAAAGATGATAGGAGTTACCAAAGAGGGCTATGGTAATCATCAATACCGAATGACTGATGTAGAAAAGACTTTGGTAGATTGCTTTGATTTGCCCCAATATTCGGGGGGGATTTGCGGAGCTTTTGAGGGCTTTTGCAGAAGCTGAATTAGATGCTGAGAAAATGATTGCTTATTGTGAGGCTATTCAAAATATATCGGCAACGAAGCGAATGGCTTATTTGGCAGAGATTTTAGAAAAAACAAATTTACAGGTTTTTTTAGAATATGCACAAAGCCTTGTGAATAAAAAATATACCTTGTTTGATGCTTTTGGCGAGGAAACGGGCGTATTTGTCAAAGATTGGAAATTGAGAATGAATGTAAGTAAGGAAGATATTTTGTATCTAGTAGATAAACAGTATTAAGATGATTTTGCAAAAGAAATTGCAGAGATAGCAGAGAAACAACAAATAAGTAAAAGTACGATTGATAAAGACTGGGTATTGGGGCATTTACTCAATGGACTGTTTTTGGAGGAGGTCTGCCAAAAGCAATGGGTTTTTAAAGGAGGTACTTGTCTGAGAAAGTGCTACCTTGAGAATTATCGCTTTTCAGAAGATTTAGATTTCACAATTACTGAAGAAGCCTATTCATTTGAGCAAGACTTCTTACAAAGTGTGTTAGATAAGGTTTCGGTACAAACAGGCGTACTTTTTTCTGTCAAAGAGCTAAAACCTATGCTCTCCGAAAACAAGCCGATAGGCTACAAAGCAGTGGTAAAGTTTTGGGGAGCAGACCACCCCAAGAACCAAGCTCCTCCCGCACCTGAGCGATGGCAAACGAGCATTAAGCTTGAATTGATACAGTATGAAAAAATGGTATTTGAAACCCAAAAAGGAAAATTTTTCACCAATATTCTGATGCAAAATTGATTGTGACAGAAGTGCCTTGCTATCACATACATGAGGTATTGGCTGAAAAATTAAGGGCTTTGATTCAGCGTAGATATACCGCTCCAAGGGATTATTATGATATTTGGTTTTTGAGCAGACACTTCACCGACCTAGACTGGGTATCTATTGTGAAGGCTTTTCATCAAAAGATGGAGTACAAGTAACCTCGTTTTGAAGATATAGAGCAAATGATTAGTAATTAAAGACCACAAATCGATTCAAAAAAGACTGGGAAAATAACCTCAAGAACCTCTTAGCTGCACATCAATTGCCAGATTTTGATGTTGTCTTGATAGATATGAGAGGCTTATTAGAGAGAATCTTTGAATAGACGTTACCTTTTGATATAACATTATCGCCATTTTATTAAGGTAAATTATATCAAAAAGTAAAAAAAATTTAGAAATCTATGCACATCACCGGCACACACATCAGTTACTACCATCTTTGCTACCGCAAGCTATGGTTGTTTGCCCAGGAGGTAGTGATGGAACAATCTTCCGACCTGGTGTATGAAGGGCGATTGATTGGCGACAGCAGCTACCCGGAGCGGGCGGCCCGCCATACCGAACTGGCCCTGCGCCACGAAAACCTCCTGGCCCGGATAGACTACTACGATGCCCGGCAAAAGGTGGTGCACGAGGTCAAGAAATCGGACAAGCTGGAGCACGCCCACGTGGCCCAGGTGCAGTTTTATTTGTATCTCCTCGAGAAAAATGGGATCCTAGAAGCCCGGGGACGGATAGAATATCCCCGCTTGCGCCAAACCCTGGAGGTGCCTCCCCTGAGTGAGGAAGACCGAACCGAGGTGGAACACTGGCTGGCCGAAATCAGCCACCTTATCCAGTTGGAACGTTGTCCCGAAAAGGTCAAAAAACCGTATTGTAAGAACTGTGCCTATTATGACTTTTGCTATGTGGAAGAGTGAGTGTTTTTCTGGTCTATTTTTCTCATTTTCAAGCCTTTGCCTATGGCCAAAACCTATTATTTATTCAATCCCGGCCGTCTGAGCCGCAAGGACAATACCTTGCGCTTTGTGCCAGTGGACGAAGACGGGCAGGAAGGCCCGCCCAAGTATATTCCGGTGGAGGATGTTGAGAATTTGTATGTCTTTGGGGCATTGGATGTCAACAGTGCCTTGCTCAATTTTCTGGGCAAGCACCGGGTGATGGTGCATTTCTTTGACTACTATGAGCACTACACGGGCAGTTTTATGCCTAAGGAATATTTGCTGGCCGGCAAGATGGTGATTGCCCAAACGGAGGCCTACCTGCACCCGGCCCGTCGGCTGGCCTTGGCCCAGAAGTTTGTGAGCGGCGGGGCGGTCAATATGCTGCACAACCTGCGCTATTACCACAATCGCCAGAAAGAGATGGGGGCCGAGCTGACCGCCATAGAAAAATACCTGGCCGAGGTGCCCAATGCAGGGGGGGTGGAGGTCCTGATGGGGCTGGAAGGCAATATCCGGCAGGTGTATTACCAGGCTTTTGACAAGATACTAGATGATTTTGTGATGGCAGGACGCAGCCGACAGCCCCCCACCAATGAGGTGAATGCCTTGGTGTCTTTTGGCAATATGCTCTGCTATACCCTATGCCTGGACCAGCTTTACCATACCCAGCTCCATCCTACGATTAGCTTTTTGCACCAGCCCGGCACTCGGCGCTATTCGCTGGCCCTTGACCTGGCCGAGGTCTTTAAGCCGGTGCTAGTGGATCGGATGATATTCAGTGTCTTAAACAAAAAACAGCTCCAGGCCCAGGATTTTGACCAGACCCTCAATGGCACGGTGCTCAAAGACAAGGGGCGCAAGGCATTGCTCAAAATCTGGGACGAACGCCTCAAAGAAACCCTCCAGCACCCGCAACTTAAGCGCAAGGTGAGCTATAAGCACCTGGTGCGGCTAGAGGCTTATAAGGTGGCCAAGCATTTGCTGGGTATGGATGACTACCGCCCTTATAAAATGCGTTGAACCGATTATTAGTTATTATTTCATAGTTTGAGAAGATATGTATGTAATATTGGTTTATGATATGGCGACCGAGCGGGTGGCCAAGATGTTGAAGCTTTGTCGGCAGTATCTGAATTGGATACAGAATTCTGTGTTTGAGGGAGAGCTCAGCGAGGTAAAGCTTCAGGAGCTTATTTTAAAGGCGCGGGCTTTGATGAACGAAGACCACGACAGTTTGATTATATTTACGAGTCGGCACGAGCGTTGGCTAGACAAGCAAATCATTGGCAATGAGAAGAATAGCGTAGATAATTTTTTGTGAGCGGCGTCGACCTCGGGGCAGGGCCTGCCGGAGGCGGGGAAAAGGAGGGCGGAGAAGGGCTAAAAGGGGCTTAATGCCCTGATTTTCAGGGGAGCGTCGATGGACGGGGGTTTTCCGGTGATTGGCGGTCGACGCAAAAAAGTAAAAAAACTCGTCTCGAGCTTGTTTATTTGCCTGGAATCGCCCTTTTTTGTGGAGAAAGAGACGGCTTTAAATTGTACCATAGCGGAATTGAAACTTGGTAAAGGGTTTAAAGTTGTAAGGGTTTAAAGTTCTTTAAATTGTACCATAGCG
>JAAUUB010000086.1 GCA_012031215.1 Microscillaceae bacterium
CTAGTCCATCTCCTTTTTTGATAGAGCGAGCGAATCCCCAGGTAGGGACAAAGGTTGAAATCACCGCTTACAATATACACCCTTAGCCCGGTGCTATAGCCCGCCCGAAAAGGAGAACGGCGCTCAGGGCGGCCCCCTTCGTAGTACATCCCCAATGGAGAAAAATAAGGGCTGAGCCGCAGCTTTTCGCCCAGCCAAAAATGAATATTGAAACTTTCAGGGATGACCAGGGCCAGCAGGGCCGCATACAGCAGGCCTTCGTCGTTGGTGTCAAAATAAGCCGTGAAAGGATAAGAAGCCAGCCAGGTTCCCGTGGGGATTTGCGCAAAACCACTTCATCGCTATTGCGCCCCAGGGCAAAGCGATAGGCCATGCTAAAATTATCCGACCAGAAATATTCCATTTCTATTCCGAAACTGGTGATGGCCCGATCGGTATATTGCACCCGCTCCGGGGCAAAGGCCAGGCGAAAATTGCCCTCTTCTTGTCCCCGCACCTCAGATATGAGCAAGAAGTGCAAAAGACCAACACCCATGACAACACGCAGCACCCAGACGGGTACAGCATCAGACATATTTATCCCCTTTTTTCTTGGCATCATTCACAAAATCGCGCACCCGCTGTTCCTGGTCTTTGCTGCAAATGAGCAAAACATTGTCAAACTCCGCCACAATCACATTGTCCAGCCCCTGCACCACCACCAGCTTATCCTTGGGCAACTTTATAATAGAGTTTTGGGTATCATAGGTCAGCACTTTGCCCGTAACCACGTTTTGATGGGCATCTTTGGGCGAATTTTCGTAGAGCGATTTCCAGGTGCCCAGGTCCGACCAGTAGAAATCACAAAGGATTACATAGACATTGTCCGCTTTTTCCATGACCCCTTTGTCAATCGATTCACTTTTGCAAAAGGAATAGGCCTTTTGAATGGCTTCTTTTTCCTGAGGGGTATAGAAATTTTTTTGTGCCTCGCGAAACACCTCGGCCACTTCATCAAGGTGGGTTTCAAAGGCCTGGAGAATGGCTTTCACGTTCCAGACAAAAATGCCGGCATTCCAGACAAATTCGCCACTTTCTACAAACTTAAGGGCCATTTCGTAAGGGGGCTTTTCGGTAAATACTTTTACTTTTTTTACCTCCTGGCCGGGGGCTTCTTCAAACTGGATGTAGCCATAGCCTGTGTCGGGGCGGGTAGGTTTGATGCCCAGGGTAAGCAGCGCGTTTTTTTCGGCTGTTTCGGCCAGGGCAATCCGGATAACATTCTGAAAATCTGCAGTTTCGCGAATCACTTGGTCGGCAGGCACAACCACCAGGTTGGCCTGGGAGTTTTGCTGGGCAATCTTGTAGCTGGCATAGGCAATGCAGGGGGCCGTGTTGCGTTTGATGGGCTCGAGCAAAATCTGGGCATCGCTCAGAAAAGGGAGTTGCTGCTTTACCAAATCGTAGTAAATGTCATTGGTAACCACATAGATATTTTCGGGAGGGCAGATACCTTCGAAGCGGGCGGCCGTTTCCTGGAGCAGGGTTTGGCCTGTGGCCAGGATGTCGTGAAATTGTTTGGGATAATTAGTACGGCTGAAGGGCCACAAACGTGTGCCTACACCCCCGGCCATAATGACCGCATAATTGTTTTGGCTCATAATCCTGCAAATTCAGTTGGGTAATGGAATAAAATCCTTTTAACAAAATTAGCAAGCCCTGGGAGAATCTTAGGGTTTTGTTCTCAAAATTTATGAAAACTTCTTCTTAATTTGGTTTATCTTAGGATTTGAAATGGGCCAAACCCGGTTTGAGCAAGCAAATAGTTTTTAAATTCCCGGGCGATTTTGTAAAATTTATTTCGCTTGTTTTAAATATTGTTTAAATTCGTTCATTATTCGCAAAAAGACACGAAAATTAACAATAAAAGGGCATTATGATAGCAGAACAAGAACCTTCCAATACGATGCTTTCGGAAAAAAAAGACCTTCATGGGAAGCTAAAAGAAATATTTGGCTACCATCAGTTTCGGGGCGAACAAGAAGCCATCATCCAGAATATCATGGCCGGTCGCAATTCTTTTGTGCTGATGCCTACCGGGGCGGGCAAGTCCTTGTGTTATCAATTGCCGGCCTTGATGACCGAAGGAACGGTCATCGTGATTTCTCCTTTGATAGCCCTGATGAAAAACCAGGTGGACCAACTCAATGCCCTGGGGGTGGAGGCTTATTTTATGAACTCTACCCTGAGCAAAAGCGAGATTACCCGCGTCAAGAAAAGTGTCATCAATGGCACAACCAAGCTTTTGTATGTAGCCCCCGAATCGCTCTCGAAGGAAAGCAATATTGATTTTCTCAAAAAAGCCAATATCTCTTTTGTAGCTGTTGACGAAGCCCATTGTATCTCCGAGTGGGGCCACGATTTTCGCCCCGAATACCGCAAGATTCGCAATATAATCAATGACCTGGGCAACCTGCCCGTGATTGCCCTGACCGCCACGGCCACCCCCAAAGTACAACTCGATATTCAGAAAAACCTCCAAATCGAGGATGCCGAAGTTTTTCGCACTTCATTCAACCGCCCCAATCTCTACTACGAGGTGCGTCCTAAAACCGCAATCAAAAAACAACTCATTAAATATCTCAAAACCCGCAAAGGGCAATCAGGCATTATCTACTGCCTGAGCCGAAAAAAAGTAGAAGAGGTCTATGAATTCCTGAAAGTGAACGATATTAAAGCTTTGCCTTACCACGCGGGCCTGGACGCAGCCGTTCGTATCAAAAATCAAGATGCCTTTCTGAGTGAAGATGTGGATGTGATTGTGGCCACGATTGCTTTTGGAATGGGCATAGACAAGCCCGATGTGCGGTTTGTGATTCATTATGATGCCCCCAAATCACTCGAAGGCTATTATCAAGAAACTGGGCGAGCGGGCCGTGACGGCATCGAGTCGGATTGTATCATGTTTTATAGCCCCAAAGACATCATCAAACTCGAGAAATTTAATAAAGATAAATCCGTTACCGAGCGCGACAATGCCCGCCATCTGCTTAATGAAATGATGGCCTATGCCACCTCCGGCGTTTGCCGCCGCCGCCAGTTATTACATTATTTTGGAGAACACTTGGATAAAGACTGTGGCTATTGCAATAATTGCCAAACGCCCACAGAGAGTTTTCAAGCAAAAGATGAAGTCATCCAGGCCCTCGAGGCAGTCCACCAAACCGAGCAGCGCTTTGGGGTGGAGCATATTGTAGATGTGCTGCGGGGCGAAAAGTCGGCCTATGTGATGAGTTATGGCCACGACAAATTGTCGCTTTTTGGCAAAGGCCTCCAGCACGAAGCCGCTTACTGGCAATCCCTCGTGCGTCAAATTTTAGTACAAGGCTATTTGAAAAAGGATATTGACAATTACGGTGTTTTGCACGTTTCGGAAAAAGGAAAAACCTACCTGGATGCTCCTTATTATGTGCGCCTTTGCAAAGACCACGACTACGAGCACATCACCGAAGAGGAAGAAGACAAAGACCTGGGTGTGAACCAAACCAACAAAGCCTATGACCCGGTTTTGTTTGATATGCTCAAGGCACTTCGTAAGAAAGTAGCCCGCCAAAAGGGATATCCACCTTTTGCCATCTTTCAAGACCCTTCCCTCGAGGAAATGGCCACCACCTATCCCACCTCTTCCGAAGAACTGGGCCAGGTAAACGGGGTAGGGCAGGGCAAGGTAGTGCGTTATGGCAAACCTTTCCTGGAACTTATCAAAAAATATGTAGAAGACAATGACATAGAAACGGCCACCGAGGTCGTGGTCAAGTCGGCCATTAATAAATCTAAAATCAAGATTTATATCATCCAGCAGATTGACCGCAAAGTAGATTTGGAAGAAATCGCCGAGGCCCAGCACCTGAGCATTCCCGAAATATTGGATGAAATTGAGCATATTTGCTACTCCGGCACTCGCCTCAACCTGGATTATTACATTGACCAAATTATGGAACCGGAGCGACAGGATGAAGTCTATGCTTATTTTATGAGTGCCGAAACAGACAATATCCAGGTAGCCCTCACTGAGCTGGGCGATGAAGATTATTCCGAAGAAGAACTGCGCCTGATGCGGGTGAAGTTTTTATCCGAGATAGCCAATTAAAGAAGAAGCCCTACGGTCTTTTTTGAGACTGAGACAAAGAACCAATGGCATGAAAATATTATTGCTTGGCAATGGTGGCCGTGAACACGCCCTGGCCTGGAAAATAGCCCAAAGCCCCCTATGCACGCAGCTCTACATCGCCCCCGGCAACCCGGGCACAGCCCAACACGGGCGAAACGTTGCTTTGCCCCTCACGGACTTTGCCCGCATTGCCCACTTTGTGCTCGATGAAGGGGTGGAGATGCTAGTAGTAGGCCCTGAGCTTCCCCTGGTGCGCGGAATCCGGGATTTTTTCTCAGCAGTGCCCGCCTCCAAGATGTTTCGGTGATTGGCCCCGACCAAAAAGGGGCCCAATTAGAAGGCAGTAAAGATTTTGCCAAGCAGTTTATGCTCCGGCACGGCATCCCCACCGCCGCCTACGCAACTTTTACCAAAGAGACCCTCCGCCAGGCCCACGAGCATCTGTCCCGCGTCCAGGCACCCTATGTGCTCAAAGCCGACGGGCTGGCTGCTGGCAAAGGCGTTATTATCACCTCCGATGTGCAAGAAGCCGAAAAAACCATCGAGGAAATGCTCCTGCACCAGAAATTTGGCGAAGCCAGCCGCAAAGTTGTCGTAGAGCAATTCTTGGAAGGCATAGAACTTTCAGTATTTGTGCTCACGGATGGTAAAAATTATTTAATTTTGCCGGAAGCCAAAGACTATAAACGCATCGGAGAAGGAGATACGGGTCCCAATACAGGCGGGATGGGGGCCGTTTCGCCCGTACCCTTTGCTGACAAAGCCTTTATGCAAAGGGTAGAACAAGAAATAATTCGCCCTACTATCCAGGGCTTAAACAAAGAAGGCATTGATTATAAAGGATTTATCTTTTTTGGTTTGATGAATGTAGCTGGTAAGCCCTACGTAATTGAATACAACGTGCGGCTTGGCGACCCTGAGGCTCAGGTAGTGTTGCCCCGGCTACAAACTGACTTGGTGGCTTTGTTCGAGGCGGTGGCGCAGGAAAGCCTGGCTTCCCTAGCCCTGGATATCAGGCCTGAATATGCCACCACCGTTGTACTCGTTTCTGGAGGTTATCCCGAAGCATACGAAAAAGGAAAACAAATTACAAGTATAGCCCCTTCGCCCGGGGTCATTCCCTTTCAGGGGGGTACCTGCCTCGACCCTGACACCTCGGCCCTACTTACCGACGGCGGGCGGGTGATGGCCCTTACCAGCCTAAGCACCTCCCTGGCCGAAGGCATCCAGATGAGCCAGCAAGCCGCCGGGCAGGTTCATTTTGAAGGAAAATACCACCGCCGCGATATTGGCCGGGATTTGTTGGCCTATTTGCCGCAATCTCTCTAAAATCTGGGGTGGGCTTGGCTGGCAGAATTTGTTTTTGTCTATCAAAATGCGGGAAAAACAGCAACGGGTTAATTCTTAAATATTTTTTAAAAATTAACTGAAAAACTATGGCTTGTGCAAATTGCTCCCTCAACGGGACGCATACGGCCGGGAAAAAAACCTTGAATGGCGTTTCTGGCTGCAAAAATAATGGCCTTTGTGCTACCGGAGGCTGCAATAAACTGAATGTGTTTGACTGGCTCGGCCACATGGACATCCCCACCTACGAGCGCTTTGAGGTAGTAGAAGTACGTTTCAAAAACGGCCGCAAAGAATTTTATCGCAATCGGGCACACCTGGATTTATACACCGGCGATGCCATCGTGGTAGATGTGCCGGGGGGATTTCACCTGGGTTGGGTATCGCTCCAGGGCGAACTGGTAAGGCTGCAAATGACGAAAAGGAAAGTGAATAACGATGACCAGATTCCGGCTATTCTCCGCCTGGCTACCGACAAAGACCTCGATAAATTTGAGCAATCTCAGGCTCGCGATCTGCCCACCATGTACCGCACCCGCGAAATCATCCGCGAACTGAAATTGAAAATGAAGCTCTCGGATGTGGAATACCAGGCCGATAATACCAAAGCTACTTTCTACTATTCGGCGGATGAAAGGGTAGATTTTCGCGAGTTGATTAAAATACTAGCTTCCGAATTCAAAATCCGGGTAGAAATGAAGCAAATCAGCCTGCGCCAGGAGGCCAGTCGCCTGGGGGGCATTGGTTCCTGCGGGCGCGAACTGTGTTGTGCCACCTGGCTTACGGATTTTAAAAGTGTGGCCACCTCCGCAGCCCGTTACCAAAATCTATCCCTCAATCCTAGCAAGCTTTCGGGCCAATGTGGTCGCCTGAAGTGCTGCCTTAATTATGAACTCGAGACCTATATGGATGCGCTCAAAGGCATTCCTACCGTAGAAAAACCCCTTGAGACCAAAAAGGGAAAGGCTTATTTGCAAAAAACCGACATCTTCAAAAAGATGATGTGGTTTGGCTATAATGAAGAATCCACCTGGCATCCGGTCAGCATAGAACGGGTAGCCGAAATCCTGTCCCTCAACGCCCTGGGCCAAATGCCCGACTCCCTGCTCGAGGATGTGATTGAAGTGAAAGTGCCCCAAAACAAGCCCATCCTCGAGGGAATGGCCAAAAAAATGGAGCAAATGGACAAGGCCAAGAAAAAAACCCGCAAACGCAAGAAAAAACGCACCAAATCTGGCGAAGGAACAAGCCCCGGCCAAACACCTCCCAATCCTCCCAAACGCAATCTTTCATGAAAAAAAATTTGCGCCAAGCTTTGATTTCTTGCTTTTTGCTCATTTGTATGGGGCTATACGCCTGTAATCCCCAGCATTTTTACGAAAAAAACTACGAGCTGCCTCAAAAAAAATGGGCCGTTGATTCAGTCTTGGTTTTTCACCTGGATATTCAAGAGGCTCAGCAGGCCTATAATTTTTATTATAACCTGCGCTGTTCTGCCGACTATCCTTTTCAAAATCTTTATGTTACTTTTTTTCTGGAAAATGAACAAGGCAAGGTGGTTGCCGAAGAGCTGCAAAATATTACCCTCTTTGAAGCCAAAACCGGCCGCCCCCTGGGAGATGGCTTTGGACACCTGTATAGCTATCAATTGCCTATTCCCAAGCTCTCGGGCTTTCGCTTCCCTAAGCCGGGCAAATACACCTATCGTCTGGTGCAATATATGCGCCGCGACCCTTTGCCCGAGGTGGTATCTGTGGGGCTGAAAGTGGAAAAAGCTCCCTAGATTATTTCTTCTCCAGACGAACCCCGAACCCGGGTATTGATTTGAAAAATAAACCTGGCAAAATATGCAAAAGTTGCTTTTCTTAACCTTTCTGGCTTTATCGGGGATGATGGCCTGTGGACCATCTGAACCTGCCTCTGAGGCCCAAAAAGATACTACGCTTACCCAAAACGTACCCGCCGATTCTTCGCAAGGGGCCAATGACCTGGCCGAATCAGCTTATATGTATTCTTTTGAGGAAGCTTTTAAAGTGCCCGAAAAGGTGGACCAATTGCGCCTGCGGGGGCAAAACCTGAACCAGATTCCGGCCCAAATTGCCCAACTTAAAAAGCTGCGCCGCCTTTATGTAGGAAACAATCCCCAAGTCAATTATGCCGAGGCAATCTCTTACCTGGTCAAACTCCCCCAGCTTGAAGAATTAGAGCTTTCGGAAAATGCGCTCAAGGCCCTGCCTCAAGACCTTGCCCGCCTCAAGCAATTGCAAGTCCTTTGGCTCGACCAAAACCCTGCCCTCAACTGGGAACAAGCCCTGTCCCAACTCAAGACCCTGCCTCGGCTCAAAGAACTAAGCCTGAACGACAATGCGCTAAACACCCTGCCAGTGGGTTTAGAAAATCTGCCCACCCTCGAGATACTGCATCTGGCCCGTAATTCAATCAAAGGAACCCGACTGAACTTCGGTCTGCTCAAAAAGCTCCATACTCTCAACCTGGACGGCAATAAAGACCTCGATTTGAATCCGCTTTTTGAAAGCCTGGCCCAACTGCCCAACTTGCAGGTTTTGCTTTTGGGAAACTGTAACCTGGAAAATATTCCCGAAAACATTGGCAGGCTCAAAAACCTGGAAATCCTCTGGCTCAACAATAACCAAATCCAAAATCTGCCCGAAGAAATGGCACAGCTCAAAAAACTACAAACTTTGCACCTCTTTGGCAATCCACTCAATCCCCAGATTCAAGCGTTTTTGAAAAAAAACCTGCCCCACACCGAGGTGATTTACGAAAACGGCGGAATGATGCCCAATTGAACCTAGCTGGGGCGAATGACGGCCGCCTCCGGTGATTTTTGGGTACTCAGGCCGCTGTTATAAATATTACTGGCCCGCTTCACCAGCAAATCATCTCTTTTTTGCTGGGCATCGGCAATGATTTGAGCCACCACCAGCCGCTCGTCAATTTGCCGCAGGGCCTCCTGGGTAAAAATCTTTTCCCGCCGGGCCACTTTCTCAATGGCCTCCTGAAATACTTGCCGGGCGGTATTTATCCAACGGTTGATGCTGAGGTCAATGAGCATTGTAAGCCCCAAAGCCGAATTGATATAATCAGTAAGGGTAGCATTGCTCAGGCGCAAAGTGCCCAACACTAGATTGAGGCTAAGGTGAAGGGCAGGTTTTACATAGTGCTGGAGGGCGGCATCTATTTGTAGCGTAACTACCGGAAGGTAATGCCCGGCACGGATAAACACGCCGTGCAAAACCTTGTCGGCCCTAAGCACCCGCTCGGCTTCCTGCCCCCGAAGTATGAACTTGCCGCCCCGGTCGTGGGGATTGGCCACCCGCAATTCTGCCTGTTGTATCTGGCCCAGGTGCTCCCGGTATTCTACATCCAGGCCAAATTGTTGAAAATATTCCTCAAATACCTTGGGGGCCTTTTGTTTGATGGCGGCCAGCAAGGGCACCAGGCCCCCTCCATTGCCGGCAAACTGGATAAAGCCAAAAGAAAAAATGGCCCGGTCATAACTGTTGATAGCATCAAATTTTCCCTCGTGCCGGGAGACAAAGCTCAAAGCCTCGGCCAGGGTTTCGTTGGCCCCCAGACGGCGAAAAACCTCCATCGGAATTTCAGGGTTGGAAATGCCCGCATACGAAACCCCATGATAATATTGTGTGTGAGCACTACGGGGAAAATTATGAAAACGTATCGAGACCGTTTGCCCGCCATGAGGATGCGGAAAGCTCAGACGATATTCAGTATATTCATTCATAAACCTTTCCGTAACATCACCCGGCACCACCACCCCCTGGGTATAGCTGTTGGTTTTCATCATGGCCACCCGGCTGGTATGCTCTATCCAAAACCGGACTTTGAATTGTTCTTGCATACGCTCGATGGCCTGGATGGTGAGAGGGATATAATTGGCGGTCAAAGCCCCTTTGCCACCTATTTTTTGCATAATGGCCTCGGGGCTTTCGCCATGATTGTGCTTGAGCATATTGAGCTGCACCAGCCTTAGCTGCACCTTTTGCAAATCTTCGGCCCTGTTGACCCGGTTGCGCCCAACAGCCCCCCGAAGCCCGCCCCCCATAATCTCATAGCCACTGCTGGCCTCCAGCTGGATAATCCGGCGGGCTTCGAGAACAGACTTTAAATCCCAGGGCAATTCGGAAAGGGGAGAGGGCGGTGGCGGTGAGGGAGAAACGACCGGGGAAGGCGGCAGGGATACCGGATTCACGGAGGTCTGGTTTTGTTCCGGGATGAGGATTTGCTGGCCAATGTGCAAAATTTCGCTGTCGAGGGCATTGGCCTGGCGAATCTCCTGCACACTGAGCCCATACATTCGGGCCAGGGCATAGAGCGACTCGCCTGATTTGACAATATGCACCAGGGCATCTTTAAATGCCGGGGCGGGGCGATAGAAAGGGGAGGGCGGCGGGGTGGGATTTCCAGGGTTTGACCTATCCGCAGTGCCTCCTCGCTCAGTGGGTTGGCCAGGCGCAAAGCTTCTACACTCACCCCAAAGCGTTGCGAAAGCCCATACAGTGTATCCCCGGCTACTACCACATATTGCCCCGAAGAAGCGGCAAGTGCTTCACCAATTTCCCTTATCTTGAGGGTTTGTCCCGATTTGAGATTATGTGATAAAAGACCATTGAGCTTTACCAATTCCGATACAGTGAGTTGGTATCGTTCGGCAATGCTGGAAAGAGTCTCTCCCGGGGAACGGTATGATAAAAAATAGCTTCACTGCCCGGAGTGGCCACATTTTTCACGGTAAGCTCCTGCCCAATTCGCAAATTAGACGAAGCCAGGGGGTTGAGCTGCTTTAGCTCGGTTACACTGAGGCCATACTTGCGGGCAATGGAGTAAAGCGATTCTCCGGCAAGCACCCGGTGTCGGATGGTGTCCAAGGCTGCTTCTTCCACCTTCACCTGCAATACCTGCCCCGGCTTGAGTTGGTCAGTGGTCAATTGATTGATTTGCCGCAAACGCTCCACCGAAGTCTGGTAGCGTTGGGCAATGGCGAAAAGGGTATCTCCCGGACGAACGGTATAAATCATGCTGCAAGGCGTAAAAAAACAGCCAAATTTGTTTTTTGCGAGTTTGGTGTTGACAAAATTGCCAAAAAATCAAGATATTTCCACCTTTTAGCCGGGCTTTGTTGCCAGAAGCCGGGCTAAAAGCCTTTCTTAATGTGTTTTTTTATTTGCTTGAAAGAATATGTCACTTGTTTATTCACTTTCTTTTCCTAAACCACATACCCATTGCGCCGAAGTAATGCTGGAATGGTACGTTCCTGCTTTTTCCAAAGACCAGGATTGGATTGTAAAAATGCCCGTGTGGACCCCCGGTTCTTACCTGATACGGGAATATGCAAAAAACGTGATGCAGACCGAAGCCCGCGATGAAACAGGAAAGCACCTGCCAAGCCGTAAAATTGCCAAAAATGCCTGGGCCATTTCCGGCCCCTCAACCGGGAAAATTCGCTTTCGATATCGGCTTTATGGCTATGAACTGAGTGTAAGGCACAATTGGATTAGTGAGGAAATGGCCTTTATTTGTGGTGCCGCCACTTTTGTATGGCTCGAGGGCCAGGCCCAAACCCGGGTTCCTGCGCCTGGAACTGCCTCCTCATTGGCCAACGGTAGCCACTGGCTTGCCCGAGGCAAGCAAAAGAGAATATGCTTTTCAGGACTATGACCAACTCGTGGACAGCCCCCTGATGCTGGGTCAGGGCTATGAATTGGCCTGGCAACAAGGCCAGATTCCCTACCGATATGTATTTTTTGGGCATAAAGCCGAGGCTTTGCCCCTTGATAAACTTCAGAAAGATACCCCCCCCCATGGTGGAAGCCGCCACCCAGATTTTTGGGAAAAACCCACTGAGCGATTACCATATCTTGGTACAGATGACCGACCAGCAAAGAGGCGGCCTGGAACATCTCAACAGCACCGCCCTGCAATATACCCGCACCGGGCTGGAGACACCCGAAGGCTATGAAGATTTTTTGAGCCTGGTAGCCCACGAATATTTTCATATCTGGAATGTGAAACGACTACGGCCTGCCCCGCTCGGCCCTTTTGACTATGAGCGCGAAAACTACACCACCCTGCTTTGGCAAGCCGAGGGCTTTACCAGCTATTACGAAAAATTAATTCTCAAAAAGGCCGGACTAATCAGCCAGGAGGCCTATCTTGATAGTTTATCAAAGAAAATCAACCAGATAGAAAGCCAACCGGGCCAGGCCCTTCAGTCCCTGGCCGAATCTAGCTGGGATGCCTGGATAAAAGCCTACCGTCCCGACGAAAACAGTGCCAATGCCACAATTTCCTATTATACCAAAGGGGCCGTAGTGGCAATGCTGCTCGACCTTTTGCTCATTGCCCAGACTGAGGGCGAAGCTTGCCTGGATGAGGTAATGCAGGATTTGTATGCCCGCTATTATGAGCAGGCCAATCGAGGATTTAGCGAAGACGAGCTCAAGGCAGCCCTTGAGGGCAGGGCCCAAATAAGTCTGGAGGATTTTTTTGCCCATTACATCCATCAAACCCAAGCCCTGCCTTATGAAGCCTATTTTGATAAACTGGGAATAGATTTTTTATGGGAGACAGCCTCCTCCGACAAGCCTTACTGGGGAATGGCCGTGGAAGGGAAAATTATCCGGCAGGTATGGGAAGGCGGCCCAGCCCACCGCGACGGCTTAAGTGCTTTTGACCAAATTGTGGCCATAAACGGGATTTTTCCTCCTTCGCTGAGTAATTGGCTCGAGAAACAAAAAACTGGGGCAAGGTATGAATATACCGTCTTGCGCGAAGGTTTACTCAAAACCGTATTTGTAAGCCTTGACCAAACGCCCCCCCCTCTCTGCCAAATAAAACCCCGGCCCGAAGCCAGCACCATCCAGAAGCGGATGCAAGCCCGTTTTTTCGGGAATAAAGTAAAGAGAATCCTCTTGGACTGCAAAGAGGGCTTTTGGAATACATTGGCCCGCAAAACGGCTTAGGCCTGGGCCTTCAGCACAATGATGGACAAGGGCGGAAGAGTAACTTGAATGGACTGAGGCCTTCCGTGCGAGGCGATGCCCTGTACGGCAATGGGTGCAGCATTGTGCAGGCCGCTCCCCCAAAACTCCGTAGCATCGCTGTTGAAGATTTCTACAAACTGAGCAGCTTCATAGACCCCAATTCGGTAATCGGCCCGGGGCACTGGTGTAAAATTTCCCAGTACAATCACCTTTTCTTTGACTTCCCGCCCTTTGCGGATATAGGCCAGCACAGAATTTTGCGCATCCTGATAATCTATCCATTCAAAACCATCCTGGGTAAAGGATTTTTGATGGAGGGCGGCCTCTTGCCGATACAGTTCATTCAGGCGTTTGATAAGTGCCTGTAAACCTTGGTGGGTTTCATATTGTAATAGATGCCAATCGAGGGTCGTATCGTGCCGCCATTCGGATGTTTGGCCAAACTCATTCCCCATAAAAAGCAATTTGGTACCCGGATGCGTGAACATATACGCATACATCAGGCGCATATTGGCAAATCGCTGCCATTCATCGCCAGGCATTCTTTGAATCAAAGCCCCTTTGCCGTGAACCACCTCATCGTGAGAAAGCGGCAACATAAAGTTTTCGGTAAAGGCATAGTGAAGGCTAAAAGTAATTTCGTTCTGGTGATACTGGCGGTAGTAGGGGTCTTTGGAAAAGTATTCCAGGGTATCGTGCATCCAGCCCATCATCCATTTCATCCCAAAGCCCAGCCCGCCCGTAAAAGTAGGCCGGGAAACCCCCGTCCAAGCCGTTGATTCCTCGGCAATGGTTTGCGCATCGGGGTGCTCAGCATAGGCCATTTCATTGAGTTCTTTCAGAAAAGAAATGGCTTCCAGATTTTCGTTATTGCCATAGATATTGGGAATCCACTCGCCTTCATTGCGCGAATAATCAAGATAAAGCATAGAGGCTACCGCATCTACCCGCAGGCCGTCGGCGTGAAAATACCCAAGCCAGTAGAGGGCATTGCTCAGCAAAAACGAACGGACCTCATTGCGGCCATAGTTGAAGATGTAGCTGTTCCAGTCGGGGTGATAGCCTTTGCGCGGGTCAGCGTGTTCGTAGAGGGCGGTTCCGTCGAAATAAACCAGTCCGTGCCCGTCGCCGGGAAAATGGGAGGGGACCCAGTCCAATATTACCCCGATGCCGTTTTGATGAAAAGTGTCGATGAGCTGGCGAAATTCCTGGGGGGTTCCGTAGCGGGCACTGGGAGCAAAATAACCAGTTACCTGGTAACCCCAGGAGCCAAAAAAGGGGTGTTCCATGACCGGCAGAAACTCCACATGCGTAAAACCCATTTTCTTGACATAGGCCACCAACTCGTCGGCCATCTCGGCATAGCTTAGCGAGTGGTTCTGCTCCTGAATTTTGCGTTTCCAGGAGCCCAGATGCACTTCATATACCGAATAGGGGCGGTCAAGGCCATTATGCTCTTTGCGGTTTTGCATCCATTGCTGGTCTTGCCATTCATAATCATCATCCCAGACAACCGAGGCGGTTTTGGGAGGCACTTCCCAAAGCCGGGCAAAAGGGTCGCCTTTTTCAAATACCTGGCCGCCGTGCTGAGAATAAATTTTATATTTATAAATAGTGCCTTTGCCGAGACCGGGAATAAAGCCCTCCCAAATGCCCGAGCTGTCCCAGCGCACATTCAGGGGGTGTTCTTCTCCGTTCCATTGGTTAAAATCACCTACCACACTCACCTTGTAGGCATTGGGTGCCCATACGGCAAAATAAGTTCCTGCCTGCCCTTCGTGGCTTAGCAAGTGTGAGCCCATTTTTTCAAACAATCGGTGATGTTTGCCTTGTGCAAATAAGTGAATGTCAAAATCGCTCAATAAGCTAAAAGCCTGTACTGCACCTGCCATACCATTGGAGTTAAAAGTGTTGTATTGCTTGTCAGGGCGCATGCCAGGCATGGGCCACTTTAATTTTGGCAATTATACACCCTAAATTCAAAAGAATTGTGGAGTAAGCCAGGATTTGGGAGAATTTCCTTAAAATAGTTCTATCAAGTCGTGCAACACAGAGAGGCCGCCTGGACCCGGGGAAAAAAGGCAGCCGTGTTTTTTTGAATAAATTGAATAGAGAGTATAATTTTTTCCCGGATACCTGCAAATAAAGTGCAAGATTTTGGGATTAATTCGGTATATTATTTTTATAAAATGAAGTTTTCATTTGTTTTGTTTCAAATAAGGGCCAGCGAATTAAAAAAATCCTAAGTTTATTTGCCAATATGAAATTTTGGGACTAAATTTGATAAACGGCTTTGTTTTGAAAAGAGCAAAAGCCGGCATAATGTAGATGCAGAAAGGCCAAATTGCAAACCAATTTTAAAATACGTATGATGAGGCATGATTTAACTTCTTTGGGCGTAGCCCGCAACGAGCAGGGCTATTATCTCTACGATACAAAAAAAAGTTTTGAAGCAACAGTATGCGCAATACCAAGAAGAAGATTTTGCGGTATGGAAAATTTTATACGAGCGACAAATGAAAAATCTGCCCGGCAAAGCCACCCAGGATTTTCTGAATGGCATTGAAACGGTGCAGTTTGTGGCCGATAAAATCCCTGTCTTTGATGAAGTCAACCAGATTTTGCAAAAGCGCACGGGCTGGCAGGTCTATGTGGTGCCGGGTCTTTTACCCAATAAGGATTTTTTTGAACTGATGCGCGATGGAAATTTTTGCGCCACCACCTGGCTGCGCAAAATGGAAGAACTGGACTATCTCGAGGAGCCTGATATGTTTCATGATGTGTTTGGGCATGTGCCCCTGCTCACCAACCAGGCCCTTTGCGATTTTCTGCGGCAACTGAGCGACATTGCCCTGCGCCACCTGGACAGTGAGGTGGCCATTGAAGCCGTGGCCCGCCTTTATTGGTACACGGTGGAGTTTGGCCTCATTCAGGAAGCCGAAGGTCTGCGCATTTACGGAGCCGGCATTCTTTCTTCAAGTGGCGAAACCGACTATTCCCTTTTGAGTGATAAGCCGCAGCGCCTGCCCTATGATGTAAAACGCATCATCGATACACCCTATATCAAAGACCGTTATCAGGAGACTTATTTTGTCATTGATTCATTTGAGCAATTATATGCCTCTATCGGTGAAATTGCCCAAAGAATTGAGCAGTTGGTAGAAGCCACTCTTTCGGCCTAAACGGCCAGGCATTGTAGCGTCCCTTTTATTCGGTTTAAAAGGGACGTTTCTTTATTTTTGCAAGCAGATAAACAAAGAGAACTTGTCAATGAAACCTTTTTTCTACCTGGGATACTGGCTATTACTGGCCGGGGCCTGTCAGTCGCCCGCCTCTTCCGACCAGGCGAGGCAGGACCATCCTTCTGCCGCGGGCCCGACCAAAGGGCAGGAAGAAAACTACGATTGCCGTCATTGTGGCATGCCCTCCGATGAGTTTCCCGAGTGGCAGGCCAGCCTTGTAGCTAATGGACAAACCTATTGGTTTTGTTCACCCCGGTGTATGTTTTTATTCCGACAAAATCCAAAATCGGGCCTGACTGCGGTGAGCCGCCTGGAAGTAAGCGATTATTATGAGCGAAAAAAAATAGAGGCTCAAAAGGCCTACTTCGTAAGAGGGGGAGATGTGCCGGGGCCTATGGGGCCTGACCTTGTGCCGCATGCCACCCGGGCCGCGGCCGAAGATTTTATGAAAGAGCATCAGGGAAAAGAAATACTCACCTTTGCCCAAATCACCCCTGAAATTATACAAAAACTTACCCAGCCTTAACTCGGGTCCCGAACGCATATGCGCATCATCACTTATAATGTAAATGGCATTAGGGCGGCCTTGCAAAAAGGCTTTCGGGAATGGCTCATTGCCACCCAGGCCGACATTGTCTGCTTGCAGGAAATCAAGGTCCAAGGAGCACAAATCCCCAAGGCGGTTTTTGAAGACTTGGGCTATCACACTTTTTGGCATCCGGCCCAAAAAAAGGGTATAGCGGAGTGGCCATTCTCAGCAAAGTACCGCCTCAAAGGCTCGTGTATGGCTACGGCCCTGATAGCCCACTGGCCGATGAAGAAGGCCGGGTACTTCGGGCCGATTTTGGCGACTTTTCTGTGATGAGTGTCTATATGCCCTCAGGCTCCAGTAGCCTGGAAAGGCAGGATTTTAAAATGGAATGGCTGGAGCATTTTTATGACTACATCGCCCGGCTCAAAAACGATTTGCCCCCTTTGCTCATCAGTGGCGATTTTAATATTTGTCATCAGCCCATAGACATCCACAACCCCAAAGCCAATGCCAATAGCTCAGGATTTTTGCCCGAAGAACGTGCCTGGCTGGGCCAGTTTTTTGACCTGGGCTTGTGGATGCTTTTCGCACGCTCAATCTTGAGCCCCATCACTACACCTGGTGGAGCTACCGAAGCGGGGCAAGAGCCAAAAACCTGGGCTGGCGCATTGATTACCACGCCTGGAGCCAGGAAGCCGCCGCAAAACTCCAAAGGGCTATCATCCTGAAAGAAGCCTATCACTCCGACCATTGCCCCGTGCTGGTGGAGCTGGAGGTGGCCGCACTTTCCCAAACAAACTGATTGCTTTTCGCCAGAACACCAAGATTTAAGTCCAGGCCCAAAATTAGTTTATATTAAAACCTGACAGGTTTTTTTTACAAAAATCTGATAATCAGCATATTAAACCTGTCAGGTTTCTATCAAATAATTAATTGCAGGTACTTATATTTAACAGCCTTGCATTACGCGCGGAGGCAGCTTTTTTTCTCCTCTTATCCATCCATAAAAAGTGTTTAGAATGAAAATCATCAAAAAAATCCATACGGCCGCCTATCACCCCATTGCCGACCTAATTACCTATTCGCCTCTTCCGAGCCCTGATTTGTCACAGATTGACCCTTTTTTGTTTCTCAATCATCACGGGCCACAGGTCTATGCTCCTGATAATCAAGGGCTTCCTTTTGGCCCACATCCGCACCGAGGCATGGAAACCGTTACTTTTATCCTCTCCGGCGACGTGATGCACCAGGATTCAGGCGGCCATGAAAGTATCATTAAGGCGGGCGGGGTGCAATGGATGACCGCCGGCCGGGGCCTGATGCATGCCGAAGTTTCTTCCCCGGAGTTTAAAAAAAAGGGCGGCCCCCTCGAGATTTTGCAGCTTTGGCTCAACCTGCCCGCCCGCCTCAAAATGACCGAACCTTTTTATCTGGGCTTGCAAAAAGAGCAAATTCCCTCTTTTTCCATCAATGACAAGGTACACCTGGCACTCATTGCCGGACAATGGGAAGGCAATAGCGGGGCTTTTCAGCCACAAACCGATGTTTTTCTGGGCACCCTGGCTTTACAATCGGGGGGCTCCCTGGTTTTGGACATCCCCGCCAGCAGCAATGTGTTTTTTTATCTCATCAAAGGGGCTTTGCTTGTGAATGGACAAGGAGTAGCCGAAAGGCAGTTGGTGGAATTTGGGCCGGAAGGCTCCGAAATAGCAATGGAGGCCACCCAGGAAAGCCTTTTGCTGCTCGGCCATGCCACCCCATTTCAGGAGCCAATAGTGGCGCAAGGGCCTTTTGTGATGAACACCATCGAAGAAATCCAACAGGCCTACCGCGACTACCAAATGGGAAAATTTGGGGTCTGGAATATGAAAACGAAGGCCTGGGCCATTGCTTGGCGAACAAAGCGCCAGTTCTCCGGCAATTATTATTTTTAGGTAATTGCCGGAAATACCCTCTCTGGCACCAGGATATATCTTTCCGGCTTTGACAATTTGGATGAAATTGGCCTATCTTGGTGTATGCAAACACTTATGGCTTATTTGAGGCTGATGCGCCCGGCCAATTTACCTACCGCACTGGCAGATATCTGGCTGGGTTATGCGGCTTCGGGGTCACTTCTTAAGTTCTCCGGCTTCTTCAACTATACCCCGATTGATTTTGTAGATTTTCACTGGCTTTGTTGGGCCACCCTGGGCCTGTATGCCGGGGGGGTAGTCATGAATGATGTTTTTGACTATGCCCTTGACAAGGTCGAGCGCCCTGAGCGTCCTTTGCCCAGTGGCAAAGCTTCGCGCCCCGGGGCCACGATGTTGGGCTTTGCCTTGCTGGCCGGGGGAATAGGGGCCGCCGCCCAGGTAAATTTCTTGAGTTTTTATTTGGCCTTGGCCATTGCCGGGGCGGTTTTGCTCTATGACGGACTGGCCAAACACCACGTTTTCTTGGGCCCATTCACGATGGGGCTGTGCCGGGCCGGCAATCTTGCCCTGGGGATAAGCCTTGTGCCGGAGCGCCTGGCCCAGGTTTGGTTTTTACTGCTGATTCCTTTGCTTTTTATTGGAGCGGTTACACTGGTGAGCCAGGGAGAGGTGCACGGAGGAACCAAAAAACCGCTCTGGCTGGCGGCCCTGCTCTATCTGATTGTGGCCTTGATGGTGCTTGGCCTCGGGCTATGGTCTAAGTTTCACCTGCTTTGGGCCTTGCCATTTTTATTACTTTGGCTGGCTTGGGTGTTGCCGCCTTTGTGGAAAGCCCTTCGTACACTGGAAGCCCGCTACCTGATGAAAGCTGTAAAAGCCGGTGTATTGTCGCTTATCATCTTAGATGCAAGCCTGGCGGCAGGTTTTGTTGGCGTAGAATTTGGGGTACTAACGCTCGGACTCTTGCCCTTGTCGCTGGCATTGGCGCGGGCTTTTGCGGTGACTTAGCTTTGTGTGGATTGTTGCCATGGAGAAGAAAAGGGCGGGCCGTGTTTTTTTTAATTTTTTCTCAGAAAAACCCAAACGAGTTTTTAAAACAATTCGTTTGGAAAGAGAATTTTCTGCTTGTAAAGAGAAAGCTTTGTTTTTGAGAAAAGAAAATTACTTATTTACGCTGTTTTGAGAGTGCTTATCTGCTTCGGCGAGTATGTTTCCAAAGCAAAGAAGGCTTTACTAAAATTGAGAATATCTTCAGCCTATACCATAAAACGATTAAGACCTTTTAGAAAAATTTTTCATGAATGCCATCCAACAAGAATTCACAGTAGCTTTTCGCTATACTACCTACTTTACCGAAGATATTTTCTCTCTTGATAATCCTCTTTTTACGAAGTGATTGTTCAAGACCCGGCACAAGAACGACGCAAACTACTTTTGTCCTTGATGACGGGGTGCACGAACACCATCCGCAGTTACAAGCCCAAATCC
>JAAUUB010000087.1 GCA_012031215.1 Microscillaceae bacterium
AAGGCATTGAGCTTTTCTTCTATAAAAGGGCCAATCCCGCTGATAATCTTGAGGTCATCTTTTTGCTCGGCGGTGGCCAATCCGATATTGCTGTAGTCAAAATCTTTGGCCTTTTCCCGAATTTTGGCCAGGGTTTGGGCTTTTTTGTCATCCTCTTCGCGGATTTCGGAAGTATTGGTTTCTTCGGCTTTGGCTATGGCCTGGGGCAAAGCCGGAGGTGGGAGGCTAGTTTGCAAGGTTCTGAGTTCGGTTTGGGTATTTTCCAGTTGGAGGTTCAGATTTCTTTGTACTTCCTGACATTCCGTCTGCAGACGCATATATTTTTCGTCCGAAATTTCCAGCTTTCGGTCGCGGGCTCTTATTTCTAGGTCCAATTCTTTTTGCTTTCGGTTGTATTCGTCCTGCAATTTCAGGTATTGCTTGTCGAGAGCCTTATTTTCGCGCTGCAAACGCACCAGACGACTCCGCATAGAAAAATAGACAATCAACCCTCCTAAAATGGCGGCTCCCAAAAGCCACAAGACTGACAATATGACGGCAGTATTAAAACTCATGCTCCGTTTAGGTTAAGGCCAAAAGTGTTTTGCATTTTTTCACTTTGGCACACAATAGTAAGGCTTATTTTAAAATTGTCCAAGTAGGCCCCTTATTTCCTATACCCGATGATAGAAAAAAAGCCGTTTATTTTACCATATTCCCGGAATAATCATTTTGACTTTGGCCCGATACTCGCCGTAGGCCTCCCCAAACCGGGCCAGCAGTTTTTGCTCTTCCAGGGCAATGCCTATGGGCAAGTAGAGCAAGGTCAGGAGCGGAAAAACCAGTTGCCGCCAGCTTGTTTCCCAAACTACATAACCCGCAATAAAAAACAAAACCCCAAGATATAGTGGATGACGCACCCAGCGATTCAGTCCATTTACTGTCAGGCTTTTTGCCGAAATGTCTTCGGGCTTTAGGCCTAAAAAGGCCCGAGTATCATAATTACGAAAAGTAGCCGCCATCACAAAGCCTCCCCCGGCCATTAGCAAGCCTCCCAAAAACCGGGCAAGCAACGTGGGCGGCCACCAATAGGCAGTGGGCAACTGGTATTGCCAGATGACCAATAAGAGCAAAAGAAACAGTGCCAATGCGTTGTACCCCAGGCGATAATAGCCCCCAACCCTGGGCCACCGCCGAGCCAGCGCGTCCTTTACCCAATGGCTGGCCAACAGGCTATGCAGGGCATAATACATGGCCCAGCCCAGTCCCAGAAAAAGGTAATCTAAGCTCATTTTTTTGAATTATTCACCAATTTCACCTAAATTAAGTGCCGGATATTTTCACCCAAACCCCAATTACGATGGCTAATTTACGCGAAAAATTTAATCAGTTTAAGGAAAAACTGGGCGATATTGTTGCCGACCTCAGCACCATCGAGGTTGCAACTTTTACAGGCAACCTTGAAATCAGCGGACAAAAACTGCTCAAAGCCAATGAGCGTGGATTTAATACCAAGGCCGTTTTTGAAGAAATTAAAAGCCAGGTGGACGGGCAAGCGACTCTCAAATTTAAACTAGTGGCTTACACCCACATTGACTTTGATTCGGATTCGGTCAATTTTGTCAAAGAAGACCTTAACAATGAAGAAAAAGCCCTCATTGAGGCCCATCGGGTCATGGTAGAAGCCGCCCAAAATGCCCGACGTTCGGTGCTCAACATTGTCAAAGAAGTCTTGGATTAGCCCCCGGCTTAGTTCAGGCAAAGGGTTTTCCGGCGCATTTTTGATTTTGATTGGTAAAAAATGGAAGATTTTGATTTTTTGGGAGATTTGCTCCCCCCCCGTCTGCGCGACCAACTCCTGGCCCCGGATAAGCTGGGCCAGCAGGAAGACCAAGCCGTGCTGATGGACTTGGGCTATTTACCGGATGATTTTTGGCAAAATCCTCCCCCAGACCATTCTCTTGTTTTGCGGCAAGCCTGGCAAAGCTTTCGTCAGGAATACCGTGCGGCGGGTTTGCTTCGCCATCATTTCCCTGCCTTTGAGGCGGAGGCCGATGAAGCGGAGCGCCAGTTATTGGAACTCTTGCTTGACCTAGACGGAGATTTTGCCCTGCCCTCCTCCTTTGCCGAAGGCGAAAGAAATCTTTTTACCCGGGTCTTGCACTATCGGCTCGGAACTTCGGTGTTGGCTGTTTTTGCGGGCAATGTGGCGAGCCCTTTTAGTGCTTTTTCCCGCGAGGGGCTGCAAATTTTGGGAAAATGGCTGGATACTTCCGACCTGTCGGTTTGCATCCAGTTGAGTGGCGATTTGCCTGCCCTCACCCGCCAACTTTTGGCGCAGCCCGCCTTCCAAAATCAGGTGGTTTTTTTTCGGCACGAAGGCTTGCCCCTTGCGCCAGGCCTGGATATTGAGCGCAATCGTCCTTTCCGAAAAAGATTGCAAAAAGACCTGGGCGACCGCAGTGCTTACCGGATTTTTTATCGGGAGGTGGTTCGCCGGGGGGGATTATGCTGCCTTCATTGAACCCCGCGAAAAATCACTCGAGAATCAGTTTTTGATTCGCCTTTTGCAACTCCGGCAATGGATGCTCGGCTTTTATGCAGGTCGGCCTGATGGCCTTTTTGGGCCACTCAGCTACCAGTCGCTGGTGGAACTGGCCGACATGGAAGACCTGGCCTTGAACGAGTTTTTGGCCTATACCCGGCTTTATCCCTCCGACCAGCACTACTGGGTGCTCAATATTGGTTTTTTATTGCAAGAGGTGATAAGCCGATTCGAGCGTGAAGAAGCCCGTGAAGACCTTTCAGAGGCCGTTCCTGCGCAACTGGCCCTTCTTGTTCCGCTGCCTGAGCAGCAGGTGGAACAAGGTTTGACACAAATCTATGCGGAGGCGGAAGCAGAAGCCCAGGCCGCTTTGCAAAAGGGTAGGCGGGTGTATCGGGGACAAAAAGCCCGTTTAAAAAGCTTTTGGCACGGACTAAAAGGCATGCTTGAAAGAATCTGGGCCTTTTTGAAAGGGGTGGCAGCCCGAATTTTGCGCTTTGTGAAAGAAGCTTGGCGTTTTTTACTTTCTCAAATCCGTACGGCTTGGGCCTTGCTCCGCGACGGAATGGCTTTTTTGCTGGGGCGAAGAATCTTCATTAGCCCCTCGGACAAGGTGGGAGAAGTAGCCCTGAGTGATTTTGATATTGATTTTGACGGTGTGAGTCTTTATCCTGCTCGTCTTAGTGCTTCTACCCTGGCTTTTCACCTCCATCGCATCAGGCAAAGCACGGCCCGCTTGCAGTTTTGTTTGCAGTTTTTGGGCAAGTTACTTGGCTGGCTCAAAAATGCCTGGTTGCCCGTTGTGGGTTGGTTGGGGCTGGGGCTCAGGATGGTTGCTTTGCTCAAAGCCCTTTTGCGCGAAAAAGCCTTGCCGGCTTTGGCCAATGTTTAGATCCGAAAACCGATAATTAGGACATCGTCCGTTTGGGGGATTCCCCCTTTCCAATGATTAAACTCAGATTCAATTATCTTTTTTTGCTTCTCCAGCGGCATCCGATTGATAGATTGGAGAAAATTGCGGAAGCGGCGTGTCATATATTTTCTTTGGGCCTGCTCCCCAAATTGGTCTTGAAAACCATCCGTGAAGATGTAAAAGACATCACCCCTCTGAACTGGAAGGCTGTGTAGTTTAAATACCTTCTTTTCGCCATATTGCGAACTGCCTACCGAGTAGCGAGAGCCTTTCACTTCATAAAGCTTGTTTTTGCGGACGTAGTACAGGGGATTGTGGGCGGCGGCGTAATGAATCATTCCGGCTTCTTCGTCAATGACGAGGCAAACCATATCCATTCCGTCGTGGATTTGGACTTCGCCCCTTTTGTTGCTGAAGGTCTCGAGCACCTTCCGGTCTAATTCGTTCAAAATCCAATCGGGCTGGACAATATGCGATTCGTGCACAATTTCGTTGATGAGGGAGTGGCCCAGCACGGTCATAAAAGCCCCTGGCACACCATGCCCGGTGCAATCGCCTGCCATCAGGATTTTTACCTTCTGGTTAAGCACTTCTTTTTGCTCAAACCAGTAAAAATCTCCGCTCACAATGTCTTTGGCCTGGTAAAAGATAAAGGCCTCCCGAAAATGACTCACCACCCATTCGGCTTCGGGAACGATGGCTTCCTGAATTTTTTGGGCATAACGGATGCTGTTGGTGATATTTTCATTGATTTCCTCAAGGAGCATGCTTTGGGCCTCGAAGCGGTCGTGGAGGCTGAGAATGGTTTTATGCTTTTTGTCTAGGATTTTGGCCACTTCGGTCATAATTTCTGACTTTTGCTCGTGAGTGGCTTCCAGGCGGTTTAGGTTTTGGTACATTTGCACCAGCCTTAGATTACGGCTGTTGAGCTGGCGGATTTCCTTTTTATATTGTTGACTTTCATGATGCAAACTCCGTAAGCCTTCCAGCCAGGTTTTTTCAATTTGTTGGTTTTGTCGCCAGATGATAAGCACCAAGCCCCACATTCCTCCTGCCCATAGATAGACCTCATAATGAACTAAGAGCGGAAGCGTAATGCGTGCGGCCGTGGGCACAATCAAATCGAGATAGAGCTGGGCAAATTGTGCCAAAACCAGGGCAATCAAGCCCCCCAACCACCACCAGCGGCTTTGCCAGGGAGCTAGGCAGAGCTGGGCCTGTATCAGTATGAAACCCGTCCAGAGCAGTCCATTGGGATAGATTCCATCTAACAAAACGGCAGGCATTAAAAAAATGAGCAGGTTGAGACTTAAAAGGAGATGACCAAGCCCGCTTTTAGCGGTCTGCCCTGGGTGCAGATAAGCAAATATAAAATTAAATAACATAACACTGGCCGGCAAAGCCCCAAGCCACCACTGCTGCTGTAGTAAATAAATCGCTTCCATTCCTACACATAGCAAAGCATTGAGCACGGCCAGGCGAGGAACATATCCTTTTTTGCTGGATTTTATCCGGCGATTGAGTTCCAAAAGCGATACATTGGCATTGAATTCTTTGCTTGCAGACATGGTTGGCAGATTAGGATAAAACGCTTTTGGTTTGAGAGTAGCAAAACCCTGGCTGAGAACAAACACACTTTTTCAACCGCCTTTTTGTTTGTTGGATTATTGATTTTTTAAAATTTTCACTATATTGACGCAAAAATAAACATTCTGGCAATGAAAAAGCTGACTTTGCTGCTGGTTTTTATCAGTTTTGTGGGAAATGTACTTGCCCAAAAAAACACGTTTCAAAAAGCAAGCCTAGATTCTGAAATCAAAGCCTTGCGCAAAAATCCGGCTCAATACAAGGCTCTTAAAGAAGAAGACCGCTATCTCAAACAGGAAGTGGCCACGCATCGGCTTGTATTAGAGCAAATGCGCGATGAAGAGGCTCGTGCCAAAAGCCGCTTGTTGGAGCAAGACCAGCAAATTGCGCTTTTACGCCAGGAAATCAATCAATTGAGTATGCGCCTCACCAGTCCCTCGATAGCAAGCTCAGCAAAGGCTTACTTCCGGGTGCAGATTGGGGCGTATCGCAATGCAAAACTGGCCACCGCCCTGGCCGAAAATACCCGATTTTTTATTGAAGACCATCCCAACCAAATGAAGCGTTTTCTTTTGGGAAATTTCACCTCTTATTGGGAAGCCCAAAAACTTGTGGACAAACTCAAAAAAGAAGGGGCCCAGGCTTTTGTCGTGGGCTATCTCAACAATACACGCCTGGCCAATTTGAAAGAAATGCCCCAGGAATATTTTTAAGCCCGGGCCCCTCTGGCTTAGCCTACGGTCGGGTCTTGGCGTTGGTGGTACAAAGTCTCTACCACTACCTGATCGCCTACTACGCTATACACAATTTTGTAAAAACCCGCCATTACAAAAGAATAAGGCTCTTTTTCATTTCTGAGCAGCGGTTCCACAGTTCCCTGAGGGTATTGGGTATTGAGAAGGGCTGTTTTTGCTAAAATTTGCCTTGCTACCTCAATTGCCTGGTTTTTAGCACCTTTTCCCTCAATTCGGCGAAAGATTTTAAATAAATCCTCGCGGGCGGCTTCGGTCCAGAATACTTTTTTTGCCGTTACCATGATTGCACCTCCTTTTCCAGGGCTTCTTGCGAAAAAATCCGGTTTTCTTTTTGCGCCAGGTTTGAAGCATTGATGCGCTTGTAAAAATCGGTAGCTGTCATAGGCTTTAATTGGACATCGTCCGGGTCTTCTACGTGCACGGCCTGCACGCCTGGTGTGTTTTGTAGCAAAGCAACTACAGAATCAATTTGCTCAGGTAAGACCTCCATTTTGACTTGAATCATGCGATTGAGCGTTAAATAGTGGATAGATTATGAGGTCAAGTTAAAAAAAATCTTAAAATAAAAGTGTATTTATCCTCAAATTTGTTCGCATCCACGTTCATTAATTTTTGTGAACTAACTTAGCAATGTAGAACTTCTCGGGAAGAAAACGTGATGAATTGGCAAAACCAAACGAGCCCAGTGAGCAATCCCTGGCAACATAAAATATTAGGGCTTTTGGCCAGCCCTTCGGCCCAGAACATTGAATTGGCTTTGCAAATTTTATCCGGGCAAAGCCAGGCCGAAGGCCTAATGAGTACCGTGTTGGGCTTGGCTTTGTTTCACCCTCAGGCCCCCCTTCGCAAACAGGCCGCTCGTTTTTTACAACAACAAGCCCCCGAACCCTGGAAAAAAACGCATCAGCACTATAAAAAAAACCCACTTATCACCAAAAGTGAAATGCACCAGTTTTTGCACGAGGTGCGCCAAATTTCATTCATTGACCTGAAAGCCTTGATGCCCATTGTCTTGCAGTATAGGCGAAGCGGGGTGTTTTTTTGCCTGGAGCACAAAATTTTACCCCCCTTGCAGGTTCTCGAGATTATAGGCCAAGCTCAATGGCTCTCCCTGGAAAACTTGGAGCTGACCCACCTGCCCGAAGAAATAGGACAACTGACCGATTTGAGAAGCCTGAATATCAGCGGTAATTTGTTTCGACAGGTGCCTGATAGCCTGGCCCAGCTTCAAAATCTGGAGCAGTTGTATTATCATCGTACCCCTCTGAGTGGGTCCGCATTGCGAAAGCTTCAGGGGTTTTTTCCCAAAATTTTTGCCGATAAGTTTTTCATGGAAGCCATTGGTTTCTTTGAAGAGCGCAACTACCAAGAGGCCTTGCACAAAATCAACAAATCTATCCAGTTTTTTCCCGGGGCGGCCAATGCCTGGGGCACCAAAGGCAGTATTTTTCAAAAGCTGGGGTTTTTCCGGGAATCCATTGCCTGCTACGAGCAAGCACTCTCCATTCGTGCTGATGACCCTGCCCTCTGGACTAACCTGGCCCAGAGCTATCTGGCGCAAAACCAAGCCGAGGCCGCGCTCCACGCCTGCCAGCAAGGACTGCAATTGACCCTGGTCCCCCCACTAGCTTCGCAAAAATGGCTGGATGTTTTGTATCTCTATCAGGGCCAGGCCTTCTTTGCCCTGGGCCAAAAAGAAGCGGCCCTCCAATCTTATGAAACGGCCCTACGACACAACCCCGCTTCGGGAACCGTCTGGTTTCACAAAGCCCGACTATACACCATCACGCCTCATTCCGAATTGATTTGGTCATCCCTGGCCGAAGCCATCCGTATCAACCGCCGCTTTTGGCACGAAGCCCAAAAAGACCCCCTCCTTGCCCCGCATTGGCCTCAGGCTCCGCAGGGCTTATTGGCTCCCAGGCGATAAATAATATATTTCAAAAAAAACGCTTTAGCCACTGCCCGCGCTAACAAATCCAGGCAGAGATGGTTGTATGAGGAAGCAAGTGTGAGGCCTTTTTTTTGGCTTCCATTTTATTTTTTGGGGGGAGGTTTACAGCGCAGGGTGGTATGAGAAGAAAAAAAATTCAGGTGGATTAGGGCCCGTGCCGCCCATGATTCAAAACCTCAAAGACCTGATTGAGAGTTTACAAGCTTCCAATATTCGGCTTGCCCTGCACCTGATTGAAGGGGGCGGGGTAGGTTTTATGTTGCTTGGCCACTTGCTTGCCCTCAAAAACTGGTATCCTGACGAAGCCATTCAGAAAAAATCGGCCCATCTTTTTTATGCCAATGCCTCTGGCAGTTTAGGGCGCTTTATCGCCGAAACCTGGTCAAAGGAATATCACGGTGAGTTTAATGAAGTAAAGGTAAGCGAACAGTTAGACCGGCTGCGGGGATTTACAGAAATCAATCTAGGAGAACTGGCTTGGATGAGCCTGAAACTGAGACAGCGAGGCGGCAAATTTTGCCTTGAAAACAAAATAGGGGCCAGTGAGCATATTCTACGCGAAATCAAATCGGGCACTTCTCTTTTTTTAAGCAATTTTGAGCTAAGTGCCTTGCCGCAAGAAATTGGCTTATTTACTGACCTCACCGTCCTGAACATCAGTGGCAACCATTTTCGTGTTTTGCCCGAAGAAATTGCCCGGCTTCGTAAATTAGAAAAAATTTATTTTGTCCGCACCCCCCTTTTGCCCTCTGTTGTTCGCTGGCTTGAAAACACTTTCCCACGCATCTTTGCCGAAAAGTATTATTATGAAGCCAATGACCTCAAAAGCGAAGAACAATATCTAAAGGCCTACCTCCTTTTCGTAAAATCGCAAAAAATGAACGAAAGTGCTCCCGAAAGTTGGCATCAGGCTGCTAAATGCCTTTGGGCCGTCCAACGTTACGAAGCTGCCCAGGCGCACTATCTACGGGCGCATCAAGCCTATGAAAGGGTTTTGCGCCAAAAGCCTTATCAGGCCTATTACTGGTTTGCCAAAGCCAGCATTCTGGCCCGCTGGCAGCAGAAAAAAGCCAGCCAGGCCGCCTATCGGCAAGCCGTTTCGCTCAACCCTCATTATCGCCAGCATTTCAAGGAAGAAGAAGACTTTCAGGCCTATTGGCAAGATGCCGACTTTGCCCAGGTTTGAATAGTAAAAACAGGGCTTTTGCGCAAACCATTGTATTTTTGATTTTTCATTAAGCATTCAATACATACCAAGTGTTACTCATCGCCGACGGAGGAGCCACCCAGGTAAAATGGGCCGGGTGGACACAAGCCCACTACGTACAATACTGGCAGACCACTGGCCTGAATCCTTACCAGCAAACGGATACACTCATTGAAGAAATATTGCAAAAGGAACTACTGCCACAGTTGCCTCAAGACCAGGTGCATCAAATTTATTTCTATGGGGCAGGTTGCCACCACCCGGCCCATCAAAAACGCCTGCAAGGGATTTTTAAAACACTTTTTCCGGTGGCACAGGCGCAGATTGCTTCCGACATTCTGGGGGCGGCGCGTTCTGTCTTCGGCTCCGACTCAGGGCTAATCGGGATTCTGGGCACAGGCGCCAATATCTCGGCCTATGATGGACAGCAAATTGTGCACGATGATTTTAGCCTGGGCTATATATTGGGAGATGAAGGCAGTGGGGCCTATTTTGGCAAATTGCTTGTAGCCGATTACCTCAACAAAGGCCTTCCCCAGGCTTTGCAGCAGGCTTTTGCCAAGACCTATCCTTTTACCCGCGAAACTGCACTTCGGGAGGTATATCAAAGTCCTTTTCCAAACCGCTACCTGGCTGGTTTTATGCCCTTTTTGCAAACTTATCAACACGAACCCTATGTAAAACAGCTTCTTCGCCAGGGCTTTGGGCAATATTTTGATAAATATGTTTTACGACTGCCCGAAGCAATGTACTGGCCTCTTTGTTTAAATGGTTCGGTCGCCTGGCATTTTCAGGATATCTTGGCCCAGGAGGCCCAAAAAAGAAACTTACACTGGAAGGCAGTGATTAAAGACCCTCTGGCCGGCCTAGTAGCATTTCACCAAAAGCACAGGTCTGTTTAAGGGCCTCTGTCCTGTTGAGGCTACGTTATTAGGCCCGAAAATCTATATGTGTGCCGTAATTTTCCCGTTAGGTTAGGGTGGATTTGCCTGCAAAGGGAACTATTTTTGTAAGTAATGCTTCAAAATCTTGTTGTTTGCTCAAACTTAAAAAAAATATGAAACGGCTCATTTTCAGTTTTCTCGCCTATTGTCTCCTTACCTCGGCCTGGGCACAAAACGTAACCGTATCGGGCTACTACAAAACCGATGGGGATGGCGATGGTGTGCCCGACGTGCGCGATAAATGCCCTGACACCGATAAAAATCTCAATGGCCAGGAGTTTAAAATAGAAGTAAGGGGCAAAGAAATGTTCGTGAAAATTGTGGATTTAAAAGGAAACTTTGAAAACCGCCGCCGCCGCCTCCTGGTTGATATCAGCCGGCTGGACAAGGAAAAAAGAAAAATCGTGGACGAAGCGGGCGGCAAAACCGACCGCCTGGATGCTGGCCAGCAGAGCCGCCTCGCCGAAATTGATACCCTCGTGGCCCAGAAAAAAAACCTGCTTATCAACCTATGCTACGAAGCCGAAGTCATCGTGGATGGGCAAAAAGAAATCGTAGAAATCTTTATTGGCGTTGACCCTTTTGGCTGCTTGCCCGACCGCGACGGCGACGGCATCCCTGACCTGGTGGACAAATGCCCCGACCACCCCGGCATACGGCTGTATTTTGGCTGTAATGACCGCGACGGCGACACCGTACTAGACCACGAAGATGACTGCCCGGATGAACCGGGACTCGTGCGCCTGAAAGGTTGCCCGGACAAGGGCGAAGGCGACCGCGATGGCGACGGCACCAAAGACAAAGACGATGTCTGCCCGGATGTGCCTGGCCCCAAAGACAACAAAGGATGCCCCAAAATCACCAGCAAAGTGCAAGACGACATCATCCAGGCAGCCAGTAAAGTACTCTTCGATTCGGGTAAATCTACCCTGCGCCCCGAATCTACCCAAATCCTGGATAAACTGGTGGATGTCATTCTGGAACTGGCCGCCAAATATAAAAAACTAAGCATCCGCCTGGAAGGCCATACTGACACCGATGGCACAAATGAATCGAACCTGCTGCTCTCACGTAACCGAGCCCAGGCCGTAAAAACATA
Organism: Microscillaceae bacterium; assembly: GCA_012031215.1. GTDB lineage: Bacteria > Bacteroidota > Bacteroidia > Cytophagales > Microscillaceae > JAAUUB01. The sequence goes on from JAAUUB010000087.1 coordinate 10,984, forward strand.
TATAGAGCAGGCCTTGGAAGGCAAGAATGTAGAAGTCAGCATTTCCGCCGCTGGTTATGGCGAAGAAAGGCTCAAAGTAAGTCCCGAATATGGCTCCGCCGGCAAGCAAGCCAATCGCCGTGTCGAAATCACTATCGCCAACTAAACCAAGCCCTGGCATCTGCAGAAAGAAAAGCCGACCTTTGGGTGGGCTTTTTTTGGCTCATTACTTCTTTTAAGTTAAGGTGATGACATAAATTTGGGGTCTAAAAACCAAAAAAATTAGTACTACAATTTAAAAACTATTACGCACATTTCAATTCCATTATGATTGACCAAAACATCCTCACTTCCAATAACATCTAGTGTTCAGGGGCTTTTTTTAAGGAAAAAACAGTAAGTTTGTAAAAAGCTTAAAGCCTATGCAGACCAATATATTGGATGAGGACTTTTCCGAAATCATTGTAGAAGATAAAGATATTGAGGAAAAAGCCCTTGTAAGTGAGATTGGGGATGAGGTTCGTCAGTATCCTTTTGGAGACCCTACCAAAGTAGATGTCGATATTCGGGAAGATAAAATGTCCATTTATCAGTATATGCGAGATTACGATCGGCAAAGATTACAAATTGACCCTGACTATCAGCGTAACCTGGTTTGGAAGCCCGCTCAAATGAGCCGTTTTATAGAATCGATTTTACTTGGCTTTCCACTGCCCCCCTTTTATGTCAATCAGACCATAGAAAATAAATTGGTTATCATAGATGGCTTACAACGCACCACCACCCTGCATAAATTTGTCAACGATGAGTTTACCCTCAAAGAATTAAAAACCCTGCCTGACATCAACAATAAAAAGTTTTCCGAGCTACCAGAATCTTACCGAGCCAAAATAGAAGATAAAAATATTCAATTGTACATCTTGAAACCTTCTACCCCCATTGAGGTCGTTTATGAGCTTTTTGACCGCATTAACACAGGAGGAACCCCGCTAAATCGTCAGGAAGTACGCAATTGTATTTATTTGGGCAAATCCACCCAACTCTTGAGCGAACTCTCAAAAGAACCCTATTTTCGGCAAGCCATTGACAATGGGGTAAGCCCTACCCGCATGAAAGACCGGGAGGTGGTTTTACGTTATCTGGCCTTTAAAATCTTTGATTATGAGAAGGACTACCAGGGCGATTTGAGCGAATTTTTAGAGAAGGCGATGCAGCGCATCAATAAAATGGGCGAAGAAGAAATCGAAATCCATAAACAGGATTTCAAAAGAGTAATGAAGCTTACTTATGAATTTTTTGGTAAGCGAAACTTCCGATTTCCTGTCTTAGACAAAGAGGGCAACATCCAATCTAGAGGATTTATCAATACTTCCATGTTTGAATCGGTGGCGTATTTTTTCTCTTCATGCACAGATGAATTTCTGAGTACATATAGAGAAAAAATTCAAGAGAACTTTGAAAAGTTACTGAAAAACCCGATTTATATCGATGCAGTGCGTTTTTCTACTGGTTCCAAATTCAGGGTCATCCACCGTTTTCAACTGGCAAAAGAGATTTTAGGCAAAATTTAATTGTAAAAACGATGTTTACCCAAATTAAGCTTAAAAATTTTAAAATCTTTAAAGACGAAACCTGCTTTCCCTTGGCCAATATCAACCTGCTGACGGGCATCAATGGCAAAGGGAAATCCAGCTTTTTGCAGTCATTACTCCTAATGCGGCAGAGTATTGAACAAGACGAAAACACGAGTCAGATTTACCTTAATGGCGGTTGTGTGAGATTGGGGAGTTTTGAGGACATCAAAAACATTGATTCCGCAAGCGAGAAAATTGAAATCACTTTTTCTCTTTCTCATCCTAAACTGCATTTTTCATTTGACTTAGCATTTTTATTTCTTGAAAACCCTAAAAACCATTCCCTACTGGATTTAGGTGAATTACTCATCCATTCTGATTCCGAGGCTTTTTTCTTTAATAAATCATCAGGCAAAACAGCTCGTGGCATTAAAATATATAAAAGCAAAGATAATGAATTCCCTTATTTTGAAGAATGGTTAGAGACTGATATACTAATCAATAAAAATGCTAACCTAAACAGTTTGCATCGTTTTTTTTACTTATATATAAAAAGAGAGAATCACGAGTACCTTATTGGTCGGTATTTTAAAAAGCTTAACGAAATCCACCACATCTCCGCCGACCGTATTGGGCCTCGTGATTTTTATTTGAAAGAAAATCTGGGGAAATTTATTAATGTTGGCTCCAAAGGCGAAATGACCGCAAATGTACTGTCGTTAAAAAAAGACGATTTGGTCAATGATGCCTTGTATATTGGTAAAGATGCCAAGTCCCTGGTGCAACAAACAGAAGAATGGCTCAAAGAAATCTTTGGCGATGCTAAATTTACAATTGATGACTCGAGCCGTGAAGTAATTTATATGCTTTTCAATACCAAACCCAATGCCAATCGCTACAAACCCGCCAATGTGGGCTTTGGCTATTCGTATGCCCTGCCGATTATCGTTTCGGGTCTGATTGCCCAAGAAGGGGAAATTTTGATTGTAGAAAATCCCGAAGCACATCTGCACCCCCGCGCCCAGTCAAAGCTTATGCTGTTTCTCAGCAAAGTGGCCAGTACAGGCGTACAGGTATTTATAGAAAGCCATAGTGAGCATATTTTAAATGCTTTACGGATTGCGGTCAAAGACCAAGAAATTAAAATTGGTTCGGAAGATGTGCGTGTTTTATACTTTCACGAATCAGAAACCAGCTATTTTACGCATATACCCATCAAACCCAATGGGAAAATAGAAAACTGGCCCGATGGTTTTTTTGACCAGACAGAAAAGGATTTGGATAAATTATACCAGTAAGCAGAAATGCAAATCAAAATCTTTATTAATGAATGCTCTTATGATAATCAGTTTTATTCAGAAGAGGATTTCGACCTGGCTTTGGCTTCCTTTAGGAAGATCTTAAAAGCCATTTTCAAGCTAAAGACACGTTTTGAAGGAATTTCTATCTCCGTTTGGATTTGTGCTACCGCCATTCGGTCTTTTATAGAAGATATTGATACCATTAGTAAAGATAAATCGCTCAAAACTGATATAGAAAGGCAATTATTTGATAAACTTATGGCAACTGACTGGAAAGAAAGACCTTTACATTCTCTTCAGGACAAGTATTTTTATTTGTATTGGAACACAAAAGAGAATGACCTGAGGGTAAAAGATTTTATGAATAGTTCCCTGGCCGAAATTAGCGAACGCCACCTGCAATACCCCGAAGAAAGTTATCTTCTCATTAATTTTAGTGCTTCTCTATTTCAGGAAAAGAAATATATTCAAATCATCAAAGCCGATACCTGGAATAACCTTTCAGAAATTCTGCAAATCTTCTGCATAGATAATCAAAAGGATTTTGAAGACTGGTTTGAGAAAAACCACCGCTTGGATTCCTTATTTGCAGACAGGCACCGATTTGAAAAAACCAAAATAAAGGTTCAGGGATCTAATGTCTTCCGGGAAAGCCAAACCGGATACTATTGGTATTATGATAATTTTCATCGTGACTTTGATAACAAAGATTTGAAAAAACCAGTTGAAATAGAAGTTTTTGACAAGCAGGGGAAACATATTGGTGTTGCTGACCTCGAGGGCAATATAGATTTTGAAGCCCAAAAATCAGATAGAACAATTAATGTAAAATAGGCCTCGTTTTTAATTTTCTCACTTTCCGAGCATAATCCTCGGCGAAAAAATCCCTAAAAACGAGACATGTCTGTTTGCTTTTTCGGGCACAATCTAGGATATAATCCTCTCAAAAAATTCCCCCGCCCCTTCTATATCGGCCTTCCTTTGCCCGCAATTTCAAAAATTAGTCTGTGTGTTCGTGGCGAAGAGGTCTTCTATTCCACTACCTCAAATTGAATCCCGGCTTTTTGCAGACGTGCCAGTAGCAAATCCTGACCCGCCAGCACAGGGGTCAGAATGCCGTAGCGCTCCGGAAGTTGGGCGCGGTCCAGCGCCAGGCAAAGGGCACTTTCGCCCACCATTTTCGAGGTTTCGCCATAGCCGGGGTCGCCGCCACTGACCCGGGTGCGGATGGTTGTATCGTTGTGCCGCCCTTCAAAAAAAACCTCAAAAGAATTTTTGCTTCTCTGCGCTTCGTCGGGCCCCTGTCCGGAGGGCCGCAGGCGCAAGAGCAAATCGCGGGTAGGTTTTAGCTGGGCCAAGGCAAAGAGGGAAGTAATGCCCAGGGCCCCGACCGAAAGTGTGAGCAAAGAATTGATTTGACCATAATGCCGGTAATAAAAAGAACGCCCGTACTCGGGCAGGCCGGCTGCCGAGCGAAGCACGATTTCATTGTCTATCAAGGGCAGAGGCACCCCCCAAAAGCCCTCCTGACTGCGATAATGCACGGCGGCCAAGGGTTGGCCAATCCGACGATTTTGCGATTGGGCCTGCTGGTCTATCCATTGCAAAGCTCCGCGTTGCCGCCATAGCTCAGGCACCCGCATAAAATTGAGGGCCGAATGCCAGGTTCCGCCCGAAATAGAGGCCAAAGGATTTGAACTGCCACTGTTGAAGGCCGCATAGCCACGGATGGTTACAATCTTTTGCGTGGCCTCGGGAAGCTGTTTAATGGTAAAATAAGCCCCAAAATCGGCAGGAATACTATCAAAACCACAGCAATTAACGATGCGCACTTTTTGGGCGCGGGCTTTTTCGTCCAGCTCTTGTAGCAAAACCGTTACAAAATTGCCTTCCCCGGTGATGTCCAGATAGTCGGTTTGGGTGTCTATGCAGGCCTCTACCAAAGGCCGTCCGTGCTGGGCATAGGGCCCCACCGTAGTGAGCAAGACCTGGGCCTGGGCCGTCATCTGGCGGAGCGAAGCAGCATCATCGGCGCGGGCTTCCAGCAAGGCCACCTCTGCCTGGGGAGATTGTGCCCGTACTTCGGCCTGTACCTCCGCCAGCTTTTGGGGATTGCGCCCAGCGAGCGCAAAAGAAAAAGGCTTTTCCGCTTGCTTTTGGGCAAGGTAAAGGGCCGTCAGCCTGCCCGTGAATCCGGTGGCTCCAAATAGCACGATGTCGTAGCTGCGTTTGCTCATTTTTTCAACAATTTTATGCTTTAGATAAAAACTAAAAGCCTGGCTTTGCGTTGTTTGCAGAAACAAGCTCCGACACCAAATATCCAAAAAATGTCCCGAACAACGACCTATCGCCGTAAAAAAGTTAACAAAAAGCGTCGGCCTTCCTTTTGGAAAAAATGGCGTCGCCATTTGCTGATTGTTGCCTTTTCGTTCCTTGCTGGGCTTCTGCTTGCCCATTACAGTGGCCTTTTGTATGTCCTTGACCAGCAAACCGGGGGTTGGCTGGGCCGGGCCTGGGGCTATCTGCAAGCACAAGTGCCCTTTTTGCAACAAGCCAGCCTGCCCACTTCAACAGGCCTCCGGGTGAATGACCTGCCCGAGGATGAAAAAATGGCGCTACCCGCTCACCAACCCGAAGACCCGGCCCTGGTGCGACATACGCATTACACCTTGCTTTACAACGAAGCCCACGAACAGGCTCAATGGGTAGCGTATAAACTGGAAAGCCACGAAACCCAGGGCGAAACCGAAAGAGCCGATGATTTCCGCCCCGACCCGGCGGTTCGGACGGGCTCGGCAACACTGGAAGACTACCGCGATTCTGGCTACGACCGGGGGCATCTGGCCCCGGCGGCCGATTTTCGCTTTTCTGCTTCGGCGATGTCCGAGTCTTTTTTTATGAGCAATATGAGCCCGCAGGTGCACGAATTCAATGCCGGTATCTGGGGCGAACTAGAACAACAGGTGCGCAAATGGGCCCGCCAGGAAGGCCATGTGTATGTAGTGAGCGGACCGGTATTGGAGGAAAATTTGCGCAAAATAGGGCCAAACCGGGTGAGTGTACCCCGGCAGTACTTCAAGGTCATACTCGATACCAGCCCACCCGGTGCCAAAGCCATTGCCTTTTTACTGCCTCATCGCGAATCGTATCTCTCGCCCCGTAGTTACACCCTCAGCATTGATGAACTGGAAAAATCACCGGACTGGATTTTTTTCCTAATTTGCCCGACGAAGTGGAAGGCCCCCTGGAAAGCAGTGTTTCGCTGATGGGTTGGTTTTAGCCAAAAACTCGCCCCTTTCCGCTAAAAATAATGGAAAATACCTCGTTTATTTTTCTTAATTATATGATGTACAAAATAAAATTCCTGGTCTTTGCAATGGCTAGTCTGCTTTTGAGCAATACTTGTCTGGCACAAGTTTCATCCCCTGATGAACAGGCCATTTGGCGGGTGATTCAAACGGCCTACCTGGATGGTGTTTTTAACAAAGGCGACACCGCCGCCGTACGCCAGGGTTTTCACGAAGATTTCCGGTTGATTGGGCAGCTTCCGGAGGGAAAAATGCGCCTTGTTAGTCGGGCCGACTGGGAAGCAGCCGTACTCAAAAAGCAGGTGGAGGGCAAGTATCCCCTGCCACCCGGGGAGCAGGTGAGCGGGCAACTATTACAGATAGACATTACGGGGGCGGCCGCCGCCGCCAAAATGGCATTTTACGTGGGGGGAAAACTGTCCTACATTGATTATCTGCACCTCTACCGTTTTGGGCAAAACTGGAAAATCATTCACAAAATCTATCACCAGCAACTTGAATAGGGCTTATTTGAGCGCAGGCTAAGTAAGGACTCAAATAAAATTCCCCAAAAAAGTGCTTTCTTGGGGAATTTTTTCTTTAAAAAAGTAGTCCGTACGGGAATCGAACCCGTGTTACCGCCGTGAAAGGGCGACGTCCTAACCGCTAGACGAACGGACCAAATCTTTTCTCAAATGGATTGCAAAAATAGGGGCTTCCTCTCAAAAATCAAAAGAGATTTTCTAAAATATTTTTATTCCTCAAAAGCTACGACAAAAGCATCTTTAAAGCCTCGCTGAGCCACTTTTTTTTGTAAGGCCCGCGCCCTTTCTATTTCAAACTCGTGCCCGATGAGGTATTTATAACGATAAGCTTCGGAAGCCGGATTGATGATTTCTACGACTTTCTCGTCCAGGTCATCAAAATATTTAGATTTGACATCTACGGGTCGGCTGGTAGCCAATACCTGGACACGATAATACCGTTGGCGATTTTCCGGAGGTATCCCCCCCTGGCAATAGCTCCGCAAGGCCCGGAATAGGGCCGAGGCAATGAGGGCTTGCCCGTTTGCGGTATTGAGGTAGGCTTCTTCTTTAGGATGGGTGAGATAGCCCGTTTCTACTAAAACTGAGGGCATTCGAGTATATTGGGTTACATAAAGATTTTGTCCTCGCTCACGGGCATCTAAAATTCCACGGCTGGGCCGTCCGGCTCGGGCACGCAATTCTTCTTCAATGAGTGTGGCCAGGCGGAGGCTAGCCGCCTGACTGCGGCTATAGATGTGGGTTTCTGTTCCTTGCACCTGGGCCCTATTGCTGGCATTGGCGTGAATACTGATAAAACAATCGGCCTTTTTACGATTGGCCAGCTCCACCCGGTCTTCCAGACTAACGTACTCGTCTTTTTCGCGGGTAAAAATCACCTGCACAGAGGGCAGATTTTGGCGGATGTATTGCCCCAGTTTAAGGGCGATGGCCAGGTTGACATCTTTTTCGTGGGCCAGGTGGCGACTTTGGCGGGCTTTGCCAGGGTCGCTTCCGCCATGGCCAGGGTCTATCACCAGGGTAAAAACATTTTTTTGGGCCTGGCTTGTGCCCATTCCCATTATTCCCCCCAAAAACCATAAAATCCCCCAAAAGAAAATCTTCCCGTGCATGTGTGCGATTTAGTTGCTTCCCTTTTTTGCTACTGAAATTTTTTATACTGGCCCGGCAAACCTGTTCTATTTGCGAAGCGGAGACCCTCCCGGGCAATGCCGGGCTTTTACTTGAGGGGCTTCGGGGTGTCCCAATTGAATGGCCTGGTCCAGATGAAGGCAGGCTTCTTCGGCCTTGCCCAAGCGCAATTCACAAAGTGCCAATCCAAAATACGCATTGGTATATTTGCTGTCGGCCCGCAAAACCTGCGCAAAGTCTTGGCCCGCTGCTTCAAAATTTCCCTGTTCATAGAACACATTTCCCCGGTTATACAAGGCGGCTTTGTGGCCGGGTTCGCGGGCGATGACCTGGTCAAAATCCTGCCGGGCCTGGTCGAGCTTGCGCATTTGATAGCGTAAATAGCCTCGATTGAGGTACAGGTCTAGTACCTGGGGAGCTATTCTGAGGGCCTGGTCATAGTCTTGCTGTGCCTCCTCCTGATTGCCCAGTTGGGTACGGGCCAGGGCACGATTGAGCCAGGGGCGATAGTCCTGGCTATCCAGCCGAATGGCCTGGTTGTAATCGGCGATGGCCTCGGGATAGCTTTTAAGGTTGAAGTGGGCTACGCCTCTTGTGTTAAATGCTTGGGCGTTGCTGGGGTCTTGTGTGATGGCCCGGTTGAGAAACTCCAAGGCTTCTTCAAATTTTTCTTCTTTTAAGGCTACTTTTCCCCGCTCCAAAAAGGCCTCTGAAGAACGAGTGCAAGCCAGGCTGAGCAGACTAAGCCAGAGATAATTACAACGAAAGCGCATGAGGTTATTCTGATGATTGATACTTAAACAAAAAAAGCAATTTTTCCGCAATCTCCGGCAGTTTTTTTTAAGAAGAACGCGCCGACTTTTTCTTTCGGGTGTTG
>JAAUUB010000088.1 GCA_012031215.1 Microscillaceae bacterium
GGGCTATGCCTTTTTGCTTTATCAAAAAAAATCACCCTGGTCACTTAGCCTTAACTATGTCCTGGCTTTTTTGCGTTTTGGGGGTGGCCTCCACCTTGTCATTTTTGCTTTTGCTCAGTCCTTTGCTTCGGCAGGTATTCAATACCGAAGAAAAACCCACGGTGATTTTTGCCATCGACAATTCACAATCAATGGCCCAATCGGGCGACAGTAGCCTGACCAAACAACTGCTGGGCCGCCTGGACACCCTCCGCCAAAAGCTGCGGGCCAAAGAAATAGAAGTGGATATTCAAACCCTGGACCTCAATGCCAGCCCCGAACAAATGGCTGACATACCGCTTCAATTGCCCGCTACCAACCTGAGTGCGATGCTGGGCAATGTGCAAAACAACTACGAAAACCGAAACCTGGACAAGGTCGTGCTGCTTACGGACGGCATCTATAACCAGGGGCTTTCGCCCGTATTCAAAAATTTTGGCTTTCCGGTGTTTAGTATTGCGCTGGGCGATACTACGCCTCAACGCGACCTGAAACTTTCGGCTGTACTGGCCAATAAAGTGGCATATCTGGGCAATGAATTTCCGATTGTGGCCGAAATAGAAAATGTGGGCTATCCAGGCCGCACCGTTTCGGCCTATCTTTCGCAAAATGGGCGTCTGATTGACAAAAAGACGCTTACTTTCCAAAGGGAGGGCGATGTGCAAACCCTTACCTTCTACACCAATGCCAAAGCCAGGGGCATGCAACGCTACACGGTGGCCGTAGAAGTCTTGGAAAATGAATTTACAGATAAAAACAATGCCCGCGATGTGTTTGTAGAAGTCATAGACGGGCAGGAAAAAATTCTGGTGGTGGCTGCCGCACCTCACCCCGACATCAAGGCCCTGCGCAGTGCCATTGAAAAAAATGAGAATTACGACTTCGAGTTTTATATTCCGGGCATTGGAACACTGAAAGAGGCAAAATATGATGTGGTTATTTTTCATCAAATCCCCAATACCCGGGGAGTGGGACTCGAGTTGCTGACTCGCTTTCGTGATACACCTACCTGGTTTATCCTGGGCAGCCAGAGCGATTTGAACAGTTTTAACCAGGTCAATAAGAGTATCCGAGTCCTGGGCCGGGGTGGGCGCACTGATGAAGTAAGCCCGGTATATAATCCAAGCTTTAATAAATTTACATTTGAAGCAGACAAGGTGCGCATGATAGAAAAACTGCCCCCGCTGGCCGTTCCTTTTGGCGAATATCGCACCACTACGGGCAGCCAGGTATTGCTGAGCCAGCGTGTTGGCAGCATTGCCACCGATAAACCCTTGCTAATAACCAATGAAAGTGAGCAGGTAAAAACGGCCGTCTTGATGGGTGAAGGTCTTTGGCAATGGCGGCTCGAGGAATATGCCCTGGCCGATAGCCACGAATCTTTTGATGAACTCATTGCCAAGATTATCCAGTACCTTTCTACCAAAGAGGACAAACGCCGCCTGCGGGTGTATCCGGTGGCGGCTGAATTTTATGATTTTGAAAAGGTAGTCTTTGAGTCTGAAGTCTATAACCAAATTTATGAGCGGGTGTATGGCACAAAAATCAACCTCAGCATCACCGACGAAGCCGGAAAAACACGGACCTATAGTTTTACTTCGGCGGAGGGAAGTACTCGCTTTGAAATCAGCGGCCTCAAAAAAGGCGTTTACAGCTATGTGGCTACGGCCAATCTGCCTAATGGCGTAGAACGAAGCACGGGGCAATTTACCGTGAAAGACCTACAACTGGAAGCCCTCAACACAACCGCCGACCACAACCTGCTCCGTCAACTGGCCCAAAAGACAGGCGGGCAGGTCTTTAGCCACAATGACCTTGAGGAAATGGAGAAGCTTTTGCTCAGCAATCGTAAGCCCAACCTTATCCATAGCACCGAAGAAGTCCGCGAGATTATTCACCAATGGTGGCTTTTCTTTGTGCTCTTGTGCTTGGTAAGTGCTGAATGGGCCTTGCGCAAATATCACGGCAGCTACTGAGGCCAAGACCACAAAAAGAGCAAATAACACAATATAATCATACGCCCTAGTGAAAAGATGGCTTTACAAATGGCTTTTTTTGGTTTTGATTTGGCTCTTTTTTTCCTATCTTATCTCTATTATTACCATTAGCAATGTGATGGTCTTTGTACATACGATGGGGCTGGAAAACGAAGCGAAACAAAACCCCATTGCGGCTTATTGGGTGTCTTACAAGCAACTGATAGAGGCTACTCTGTTTGGGATTGGGTTTGGCTCTTTGTTTCTTTTTGTTGATTTTTTGGCCGTGCGCTGGAACCTCCAGCGTTTTTCTTTTGGAAAAATAATCCTTATCAAAAGCACTCTCTATTTAATATCCTACACCTTTCTTGGACTTGCACTGTATTTTATTCTGAGCAGTATAGGCTTTTTTCCTGAGGGAATCTTTCAAGATTTACCCAAAACACCTTATTTTCCACTTACCCTCCTATCCTTGGTATTTTTTTGATTTTGATGGTTATTTTCTCCAATTTTATTTTGCAAATCAACCGAAAATTTGGCCCAGGCACAATGCTTCCGCTCCTGCTGGGCAAATACCACCGCCCCCGGGTAGAAAACCGCGTTTTTTTATTCATCGACCTGCAATCCTCTACCCAGATTGCCGAAACACTAGGCCACCTGCGCTACAGCAGCCTGGTCAAGGATTGTTTTCTGGATTTAAATAAGGTAGTGCCTATTTACGAAGCCGAAATCTATCAATATGTAGGGGATGAAGTTGTGCTTACCTGGCCGATGGAAAAAGCCTTGCGAAAGATTAATTTTATATGTTCTTTCTTTGCTTTTCAGGCCCGACTTAACAAAAAACGCCCTTACTACCTTAAAAAATACGGGCTTCTGCCCCATTTTAAAGCCGGTGCCAATGGCGGGGAAGTAACCGCTACCGAAATAGGCGACATCAAACGCGAAATAGCCTACCACGGGGATGTGCTCAATACTGCCGCCCGCATACGAAGTGCCTGTAATGATTATCAGAAAGCTTTTTTAGTCTCGGAAACCCTGGCCCGGCATCTTTCCGCCTTTTCGGGCTTTCGGGCCAGCTTTGTAGATGATGTCTGGCTCCGGGGCAAAAGCCATTTTGTGAAATGCTATGCCGTAGAGATGGTCTTTCCTTCCTCAAATACTAGTACTCAAAGCAGTCATTTTCAATAGATTCCTAAAGCAAATTCTTTTTTTAGAGGCCCTCTCACCCAAAATAGCGTTCCCCTTCTATTTAGTGCCTAACTTTATGGCACAAATGAAAGCAAAACATGGAAAAAATCGACAGCAAAGAAGTGGGTCTGGAATTGGGCCTGCGCGTGTTTAACTTTTTTCTCAAAACCGAATACCTCCACTACGGCTATTTTGAAAAAGAAATGCCTATTGAGATTCAATCACTGGCCTGGCCCAGGAAAACTATTTTCAACTCTTACGCTCACATATCCCCGATACGGTGCGCACCATCTTAGATGTAGGCGGTGGCTCGGGCAAAACCGCTTGCAAACTTATGGAAGAGGGCTTTGCCGTAGATGTGGTTTCTCCGGGCGTTTTTCTGACCCAATATGCCCGCGAGCTAATGCGTGGAAGAGGACACATTTACGCCAGCAAATTTGAAGAAGTCCAAACCTCCGCCCGCTACGATTTGGTGCTGTTCAGTGAAAGTTTTCAATACATTCCGCTTCAGGACTCGCTCCGCAAAGCCGAGTCTTTGCTCAATCCTGGTGGCTTTGTCATGATTTGTGATTTTTTCAAGAAGAAGGCCGAAGGCAAAAGTATGCTGGGCGGAGGACACGATTTTGAGGCGTGGGAAAATACCCTGGCCCAATCGCCCTTTCGGGCATTGGTAGAAAAAGACATTACCGAAAACACAGCCCCCACCATTGATTTGGTTGACCAATTTAGCCAACAGGTATTGCGCCCGGTGATGCACGCCGGCACAGCCCTGGCCGAACAACGCTTCCCGATGGTATTAAAAATTGTGCGATATTTTTACCGAAAAAAACTGGAAAAAATGCAAGCCAAGCACTTTTCGGGTGAGCGTACTGGCGAAAAATTTAAGCATTTCAAAAAGTATATGTTTTACCTTTTGCAGTTGGCCTAAGAAAAGCCAGGTGTTTTTTTGCTTAAAAATCTTTAAATACTCGCTATTCTTTCCTTATCCTGCCAAATTTCTTGATTTTTGGGTTCAAAAACTTATCGCATGATGCAGCAAGTAAATTGCCCCAAAACCGCCCGGATAGACAAAGGAATATTAATTTGGCTGCTTGGGGTAGGCCTGATGGGCCTCGCAGGTGTTTTACTAGGGGCTTGTTCTAATCAGATGCCTCCTTCGGGCGGACCCAAAGACAGCCTGCGGCCCGTGCTTCGCCGAAGCATTCCCCGCCATCAAAGCACCAACTACCAGGGGCAAGTTGTCATTTTAGAATTTGATGAATGGGTAAAAGAAAAAAACCTGCGCCAGGAACTACTCATCACCCCGCCCGGCACTAGGTTTACCCACCAAATAAAACGTACCCAGGTCGAAATCCAGTTTGAGGAACCACTGCGCGAAAACACTACCTACAGTATTAATTTTCGCAACAGCATTGTGGACATCACCGAGGGCAATATAGCCCTTTCCGATACAGTCCGTCTGCGTCCTTTAAAGATTGCTTTCAGCACAGGACCGGTGATTGATTCGGCCCACATCTCGGGCCAAGTGCGCCGCCGCCTGAGCAATGACACCCTTTCCAACGTGGTGGTGGCCCTATACCGCAGCGACGATACCCTGCGGGTAGATAAACACAAACCTTATTACTTCACCCTCAGCGAAAAAACCGGGCGCTTTGAACTTGAAAATTTGCGCCTGGGAGATTATCAGCTTTTTGCTTTTCAAGACCTAAACAATAACCTTATTTATGATGAAAGAGAGGCCTTTGACTTCCTCAGCCGCCCAATCCGGCTCGGGGCCGACACCGCTTTCCTAGACAATGTAGATTTGTTTTTGGCTCCTGAGGACAAAAGCCCTCCCGAAATCCGGCGGAGCAATCCGGCGGGGAATGCTTATGAAATACTCTTTTCAGAAGGCCTGACCCAATGCCGGGCCTTTACTCAAAACCCCGCAGATTCGGCCAAAATCGCCTATGCCTTGCAGGACAATGGCAATACCTTGACCTTATTTAATCCAAAGGCTACTTTTGACAGCCTCGCCCTGCGCATTGAAGCCCTGGATTCGGCCGGAAACTTCGCCCAGCTCGAGACCAACATCCAGTTTCGCGAAAACCGGGACGAAAAAAACCGGCGGGGGCGCACCCTCAAATCCGGTTCTTCTCTGACCATCGATATAATCCCGGTCGGTAAAACGGGTTTTGACAAGGAGGTAGATTTTTCTCTGGATTTCAATGTCCCCATCCAAAGTATTCAGTTCTCGCAAATTCGCTATCTCCCCGATGGCGACAGCACCCGAATAGCCCCTTTGCTTTATCCCGACAGCAGCCAACACTATCAGTGGAATGAGAACCGTAGCCGTTTGCGGGTTTACAGACCAACACTCCGCTACCAAAAAAGTATTCAGCTTTTGGTGGATTCGGTGGCTTTTATCAGCGTGATGGGCGACTCGAGCCGGGCCTTTCAGAAGGTCATCAGCCGGAAGGATGTCAACGATTTTGGAAGTATCTATGGCAAGGTGCAAACCCAAGAACCAGCCTATATTGTTCAATTACTGGATGCCAAAAATGAAATAGTGGCCGAGACAGCCAATACCCCACAGTTTGAATTTAACTTCCTGCCCGCCGGCGACTATCGGCTGCGGATTGTACTAGACCGCAACCAGAACGGCCGATGGGACCCCTCCGATTGGAAAAATGGTGTCCGGGCCGAAGAACTTTTATTTCCCGTTTTGCCCAATGAAGGCAAACTTAGAGAGCGATGGGACATAGAAGCACAAATAAATTTTTAAGCCTTGTCTGCCCCTTTTGTGGATAAATTTGTGGATAAACCCGGAATTTATCCACATTTTCTCTTTTTTCTCTGTGGATAAAGTAAGTTTGGCACGGCCTTTCGCTTTTGGTTTTTCCACATTTTCACAGGGCTTGTGTGGATAAAGCTGATTTTTCTGTGGATAAACCCCTGAGTTATACACAATTGAGGTGGGCAATTTTTGCCTATTTGTGGGTAATTATTAGCCCTGTGTATAAGTTGGCTTTTGTCCACGATTTCCCCACTTTTTATCCACGCCAAAAGGGCACTTTTCCACGTTTACAAATTTAGCAACTATGGATTTAGGTCTGTGGAAAAACTTGTGGATATGTTCATAAATTCTTATTTTACAATGGCTTAAATGGTCAAAGTACCTTAGCAAATTTGCTTAAAAGCCGGGTGAAAGACTAAATCAATACTTGTCCACACCATGATAATGATGATAATAATATTAAATTAATAAATAATCTATTATTATTATGAAGGTGTTAAGTTTAAATCCGCTGAGATAAAATTTGCATAAAACAGTCAGGAAAAATTTTTTGGGCTTTGCCGAAATTATACCGTAATTGGACTTGGATTCAAAAAGATGAAGTGCATGTGGATACGCAACTTGGGATGGTATTTTGGAATGGTGGGGCTTTTGGTAGTCGGTGCAAGCCTGGCACTACAGGCACAAAATGAGGCCCAAAACCTGCAAATTGCCGAGGAATACTTTTCGCGCCAGGAATATGAAAAAGCCCGCGAAATCTACGACAAGCTGGCCCGTTCTCCCCGATTGGCAGGTACTATCTACCGAAATTATTTCAAAACCTTGCTCTTACTCAAAGACTACAAAGAGGCCGAAAAACTGGTGAAGAAAATGGCCCGCTTGGAGCCAGAAAACCCTATCTACTTCATTGATGAGGGCTTTTGCTGGGAAAAACAAAGCCGCCCCGAGCAGGCCACAAGCCTTTACGAACTAGTCCTCAATAATTTTCGCAAGGTGAGCCAGAGCGTGCTTCGGGCCGCAGAACATTTTTTGGTGATTGACCAGTCCGAATATGCCGAAAAAATGCTGTTGGCCGGGCGAAAAGCGGGCCGCGACCGGGCTGCTTTTGCCGTAGAGCTGGCCCAGGTGTATCAGCTACGCAATCGGCCCGATGAAATGATTGGGGAATATTTGCTTTATGCCACTCAGAGCCGTAGCAACATCGATTATGTCAAGGGGGCTTTGCAAGACCGACTGACCCAGGCCGAAGATTTTGACCGCCTGGAGCAGGTCCTACTCCAAAAGCTACAACAAGAAGCCAATGAATCCACCTACAACGAGTTTCTGCTCTGGCTCTATATCCAGCAAAAAAGATTTTACCGCGCTTTTATCCAGGCCAAGGCCCTTGACAAACGCTTCAAGCTGGAAGGCAGCGAACTGCTGAGCATCGGCCTCATCAGTATGCGCAATGAGGATTTTGAAAGCGCACAAAAAATATTTGAATACATCATCCAGACCTATCCCAATGGGGCCAATTATCCTTCGGCCCGCCATCATTTTATCCAGGCCAAAGAGGAAGTGGTCAAGCGCACCTATCCCATCAACCTAGATGCCATTCGCTCTCTCATCGGTGATTATCAGGCATTGATAGACGAACTGGGCAAAAACTACAAAACCTTTGATGATATGCGAGCCATTGCCCAGCTTTATGCTTTTTATCTCGATGACAAAGACAGGGCCATCACGATTTTAGAAGAGGCGGCTCGCCTGAGTCAGGGCTACGCCGATTTTCTGGCCGAATGCAAAACGGATTTAGGGGATATTTACTTGCTCAAAAACGAACCCTGGGAGGCCACTTTACTCTACTCACAAGTGGAAAAACTTAAAAAAGACCATCCGCTCGGCTATGAAGCCAAGCTTCGCAATGCAAAACTATCTTACTACAAAGGTGAATTTGAACTGGCCGAAGAGCATCTCAACATCCTTAAAGAAGCCACCAGCCGCGAAATTGCCAATAATGCCATGGCTTTGAGCCTGCTCATCCGCGATAATTTGGTGTTTGATACCACCGGAGTAGCTTTGCGAGAATATGCCCAAATTGAACTGCTCATGTTTCAGCACAAAGATGAAGAAGCCCTGCGCCGCCTGATAAAAATGCAATCTGAATTTGCCGGACATACCATTACTGACGAGGTGCTCTGGAGCCATTCGCTGCTCTTACTCAAAATGGGAAAAGCCACCGAAGCTTTGTCCCTTTTAGAGAAAATTGTGCAAGATTATGGCGATGGAATTTTGGGCGATGATGCCTTTTTTAGGATGGGACTGGTGTATGAAGAAACCCTGCAAAACAAAGAAAAAGCCCAGGAAATTTACAAAAATCACTTGATAAAATACCCGGGCAGTATCTATACCGCCGAAGCCAGGCGGCGTTTTCGCGTGTTGAGAGGGGATTTCCTGAATTAATTGCCACATAACAGAACAACACACAAGCAGAAGCTATACACAGGATTGACCTCACCCCTCCATAAGCATGTAAGATTTCAGGGCAGAATGGTCGCTTATTTGATAAACCACTTTCGTCAAAACTTAGCAGTGCAATTGCCAGCCGTTTTTGGTCTTTTGCCTTTGTATTGCGCGTTGAACGAAAGCTTATTTTTATTCATATTTATATCTTGTCATCCATCCAAATCCAACATTGTATGTCAAAAGTTGCACTTATTACAGGTATCACGGGTCAAGACGGTGCATATCTGGCCGAGCTCCTGCTAAACAAAGGTTATGTTGTACACGGCATCAAACGTCGTAGCTCTCTTTTCAACACGGAGCGCATTGATGGTCTTTATCAAGACCCCCACGACCAAAACCTGCGTTTTATCCTGCATTATGGCGACCTTACCGACTCTACCAACATTATCCGTATCATTCAGGAAGTACAGCCTGACGAAATCTACAATCTGGGGGCCATGTCGCACGTGAAAGTAAGCTTCGATGCGCCGGAATACACAGCCAATGTAGATGCCCTGGGCACTTTGCGTATCCTGGAAGCCGTGCGCCTGCTGGGAATGTCAGATAAGACCAAGATTTATCAGGCTTCCACCTCCGAATTGTATGGTTTGGTGCAGGAAGTGCCTCAAAAAGAAACTACGCCTTTTTATCCTCGCTCCCCCTATGCCGTGGCCAAGCTTTATGGCTATTGGATTACGGTCAACTACCGCGAAGCCTACAATATGTATGCTTGCAACGGTATTTTGTTTAACCATGAAAGCCCGCTTCGTGGCGAAACCTTCGTAACCCGCAAAATTACTCGTGCTGTGGCCCGCATTGCCCTCGGCTTACAGGATAAATTATACCTGGGAAACATGGATGCCAAACGCGACTGGGGGCATGCCAAGGATTATGTAGAGGCGATGTACCTCATTTTGCAGCAGGAAACGCCCGAAGATTTTGTGGTGGCCACGGGCGTAACCACCACCGTGCGCGATTTTGTGCAGATGTCTTTTGCCGAGGTAGGCATAGAGGTCAAGTTTGTAGGCGAAGGCGTGGAGGAAACCGCCGTTGTTGTGGCTTGCAATCACCCTGATTACCAAATTTCCATTGGCAAGGAAGTAGTGGCGGTAGATGAACGTTATTTCCGGCCCACCGAAGTAGAACTGCTGATTGGCGACCCAACCAAGGCTCAGCAAAAGCTCGGTTGGAAGCCCCGTTATGACCTGCCGATGCTCGTCAAAGACATGGTACATGCCGATGTTAACCTCTTCAAGCGCGACCAATACCTGCGCGAAGGTGGACACCGGGTGCTTAATTATCACGAGTAAAACTTAAAAATAAGGCCGCCTCAGAGGGGGCCTTTCTTACAAAAAGCCTTATTCTACCTAAATATTCAAATGGAAAAGCACGAAAAAATATTTGTTGCCGGACACCGCGGAATGGTAGGCTCGGCCATTGTTCGCAAGCTGCAACGCGAAGGATTTGAAAATATCGTCGTACGTACTTCCGCCGAGGTGGACCTACGCAATCAGGCCGCCGTAGAAAATTTCTTTGCCGAAGAAAAACCCGATTATGTATTCTTGGCGGCCGCCAAAGTAGGGGGTATCCTGGCCAATAATACCTACCGGGCCGATTTTATTTACCAAAACCTGATGATTCAGAACAATGTGATTCATCAGTCTTATGCCCATGGGGTCAAAAAATTGATGTTCCTGGGTTCTTCCTGCATCTACCCCAAGCTTGCTCCCCAGCCGCTCAAAGAAGATTACTTGCTCACCGGGGCCCTGGAACCTACCAATGAGCCCTATGCCATTGCCAAAATTGCGGGGATTAAAATGTGTGAAGCCTACCGTGACCAATATGGCTGCAATTTTATTTCGGTCATGCCTACCAACCTGTATGGCGAAAATGATAATTACGACCTGCAAAACTCGCACGTACTCCCGGCCCTGATGCGCAAATTTGTGGAGGCAAAAGCCGAAGCAAAACCCTTTGTCGAGATATGGGGCACGGGCACGCCCCTGCGGGAATTTTTGAATGTAGATGATTTGGCCGATGCCTGCTTTTTCCTGATGGAAAATTACAATGAAAAAGGCTTTGTCAATATCGGTACAGGCGAAGACATCGCTATCAAAGACCTGGCCCTGCTGGTCAAAGAACTGAGTGGGTATGAAGGGGAATTGCGCTTCGATACTTCTAAACCCGACGGAACCCCCCGCAAACTCATGGATGTAGGCCGCCTCAAATCTATGGGTTGGGAACCCAAAATTAGTTTACGCGAAGGCATCGCCCGCATTTTGCAAGAGAAGTTCAATTTAGAAATGGCTTAATTTCTTCTGTTTTTTTTGAGAATAGGTTTGGCACTTCGGTCATTGGGAATTCTTGCCTTTGTTCCTTAATTTGGCCGCTGTTAAACCTATTTTTTATGAAAGGTATTATCCTCGCCGGCGGTTCGGGCACCCGGCTCTATCCTATCACGGTTTCTGTCAGCAAGCAATTGGTGCCCGTCTATGACAAACCCATGATTTATTACCCGCTTTCTATCCTGATGCAGGCGGGCATTCGTGAAATTCTTATCATTACTACCCCCCGCGACCAGGCACTTTTCGCGACACTCCTGGGAGATGGCAGTCAGATAGGCTGTCGTTTTGAATATGCTGTTCAGCCCCAGCCCGAAGGCCTGGCCCAGGCCTTTATTATTGGGGCTGCTTTTGTGGGGCAAGACAAAGTGGCCCTTATCCTGGGCGATAACATTTTCTACGGAACGGGCCTGGATACCCTCTTGCAACAGCATACCAATCCAAAGGGCGGAGTCGTGTTTGCCTACCACGTTTCCGACCCCCAGCGCTATGGGGTGGTGGAATTTGACGAATACCAAACCGCCATTTCTATTGAAGAAAAACCTGCCCAGCCAAAGTCTAATTTTGCCGTGCCCGGGCTTTATTTCTATGACAACGAAGTGCTGGCCATTGCCAAAGCCCTCAAACCTTCGGCGCGGGGCGAACTGGAAATCACGGATGTCAATCGGATTTACCTGGAAAAAGGGCGGCTCAAAGTAGGCATATTAGACCGGGGAACGGCCTGGCTCGACACGGGGACTTTTACATCCCTGATGCAGGCGGGCCAGTTTGTACAAGTCATCGAGGAAAGGCAAGGGTTAAAAATAGGTTGCATTGAAGAAGTAGCTTTCAAAATGGGCTATATAAATTCCGGCCAATTAGAAAAAATCGCCCAACCTTTGCTAAAGAGTGGATATGGAGAATATCTACTAAACTTGATTTCAAATACTTGAACTACCCCCATCCCATGCCTTATCAACCTACCCCCATCCCTGGCCTTTGGGTCTTTGAGCCACGTATCTTTACGGATGAGCGGGGCTTTTTTTACGAAAGCTATAACCATCGAAATTTTGTGGAAGCAACCGGGTTTCAGGGACGTTTTGTACAGGACAATCATTCTTTCTCTCATTATGGGGTGATGCGGGGCTTGCACTGTCAGCTTCCCCCCCATGTCCAGGCCAAATTGGTGCGGGTCATTCAGGGCAAAGTATTGGACGTGGCCGTAGATATGCGCTTGGGCTCGGCTACTTATGGACAGCATTTCAGTATTGAGCTTTCGCACGAAAACCGCAAGCAGTTATTTATTCCCAAGGGCTTTTTGCATGGGTTTGTGGTGCTTAGCCAAACCGCCGAGGTACTCTATAAATGTGATCATTATTATGCTCCTACGGCCGAATCGGGGGTGATATACAATGACCCGGATTTGGGTATCGATTGGAAAATTCCGGCTAGCGACCTCATCGTTTCGGGCAAAGATGCCTTGCTCAAATCTTTCCAGGAAGCCAATATCAAGTTTGAAAACTAAGCATTTTCCAGTCCTTTGCGCATAATTTGCACCATCTGGGCCACATAGTCTGAGTGGTTTGAAGAAGCTTCCTGAAGGGTGAGAAAATCGCCCAAGCTTGTACTGATTTGTACCATTAGAAAAGCCACCACCAGGCTGTCCAATTCCGGGCGAATTCTTCCATTTTTCTGTTCTTGCTCCACCAGCTTTTGGAAATAATTTGTGCTCTGCCGGAGCATCAAGGCGTGAAGGTCGCCCAGTTCGGAGGCGTGTTTTTCCTGGGCCACATTATGCAAGAAACGGCCCACTACCGGATGCGCGGCATCAAAGGCCATTCCGGCCTGGTACATTTCCTGAAAGCGGGTAAAAAAATCCGGGTGCGTCGGCTTTGAATGATGTTGCACAAAAGCCTGTTTTTGGCGGCGGGCATACTCCACCAGATAGAGATACAAATCCTTTTTATTTTCAAAATATTGATAGACACTCCCTTTGGCAATGCCCAGATGCTGCACAATGGCGTTGATAGAGGCACTTTCGTAATTTTTTTGGGCAAATTCCCGCAGGGCCGCTTCTATAAAGGCCGCCTGCTTTTCGGGCGGGAGTTTTGAGAAAGTGGGTTTGGGCATTCGGTTAACTATAGGATTGTTTGGGTTTTCAAACAAATATATAAGAATGAGCGCGGATGAGGTTTTTTATATAAAAAGTTATATTTTTTATTTTTAAAGTTATAATTAAAGAAAAATCTTGGAAAAATCTTGGAAAAATCTTGGAAAAATCTTGGAAAAATCTTGGAAAAATCTTGGAAAAAAAATATTTTTGTTTCAGAAGTCTGGCTTTGGTGATAATTACCAAATTTGTTCAACCTTTTTCTTTTTTTCTAAATTTTTCATTCATTCTTAAACAAAATCACTATGAAATCAATTATTTTTGCTTTGTTCATTGTGTGTTCAACTTTTGGATTTGCCCTTTCAAATACTGGTGAAGTGAAACCATTACCAAACAAAAAAATCTTTGGTTTATCAGAAATGGTGCAGACTAATTTTACTTTTAAGCAAACCTATTGTGAATGTTCAGAAAGTAAAATAAGTCAAGAACCTGATGATGTTGAGATAGAGGTGTGTATCAAGTTTGGTGCTGTAACTAATTGCACAACTGTTATTTTGAAAAGTGATAAAGCAACTGGTAAGATTAGAATTGATCTCTAACCAATGTTTTTATTGGTATTTTTATTGACCTTTCCCAGAACTTCTTCTTAAATTTTTTCAACCTATTTTCTCTAAACATGATTCGATTAACTTTATTTATGCCTTTTATCATTTTTTTATCTAATAATTTATTTTCACAAGAAATTAAGGGTTGCGCCATTTATTATGAAATTATAAATTTTAGAGGAGATTCATTTTTAAAAGGTGATAGCTCTGTTTTATTTTTTAATAGTGATACCTCTCTATATATAAAAAATCCTCAATTTAACATAATTCGCGAGAACGTTGACACAATCTCTATCCCTGATATTAATTTAAAACTGGAAGTGAAAAGGAGATATGTTAGCGAGCCAATATATAAATATAAAAATCAATCTCTAACATATTCTCTTTTTCAAAATGGGGATTCGTCCGAGATTTATTATGTGCTTGATTCTTTACCCAAATTTAATTGGAAA
Source organism: Microscillaceae bacterium (assembly GCA_012031215.1). Taxonomy (GTDB): domain Bacteria; phylum Bacteroidota; class Bacteroidia; order Cytophagales; family Microscillaceae; genus JAAUUB01. The sequence continues at coordinate 13,952 of JAAUUB010000088.1, forward strand.
ATAACATCTATAAAAAAAAATATTCTTGGACTGGATTGTTTTAAAGCAATCAGTAATGAATTTAGAGGTAGAGTGTACGAGGTTTGGTTTACTTATGAAATTCCAATATCTTCAGGACCATGGAAGCTAGGCGGTCTTCCTGGGTTGATATTAGAGGCCAATGATGTTGAGGAGCAAATATTCTTTAGGATAATGAAAGCTGAATATCCTACTTCTTATCACTGTGATTTTAAATTAAATCCTTTAATACAACACAAATCAATTGATTATCATATCAATAATATAAAGGAAGTTATCAAGAAATTTCGTGAGAGCATCGCAATAATTGGCGAAGTTAAAAATAACAAATTGGATGCAATGGAACGATTTCCTGAATTATTAGAAATTGAGTAAACCGAGAAAAAATGAAAAAGAAAATTCAGTTAATTTTTCTCTTATCATTATTTGTAGATATAGCTTATCCACAACTACAAGGCTGGGTTTCCTATCAAATGATTACCCAATTTGGCAGTAAAGCCCCTAAAATAGATACTACAGTACTTTATTTTACCTCGTCAGTGGGTTTGTTTGTCATAGATCCCCAAATCAAAAAGGTAAGCACTATCAAGGAGGAGCAAGCACTGGCCAACTGGACTATTAAGAATACTATCACAGAGCGGAGTCGCCCTTTTTACAAATTCCATTGGGAAGAAAAAGTCTATGAAGCTATTTTAAACGAAAATCCTCAGGATAATTATTATTTGCTGGATAAATTGCCGGGTTTTGGCTGGACAATTACGAGCGAAGTTCGACAAATTGGAGGCTATGAATGTGTAAAGGCGGTTAGCCAAACTTTTCGGGGGCGAGTTTACGAGGCCTGGTTTACCTATTTGATACCTGTTGGGCAGGGGCCTTGGAAACTGGGTGGCCTACCTGGGCTAATTCTCGAGGCTCAGGACCAAACAGGGGAGGTACGTTTTGTTTTCCAAGGATTGAAGTTGCCGTATCCTGATAAGGTAGATTATACCCTACCACCTAATTTGCAGTTAAAATCAATGGAAGAGCATTTAGACCTCGAGCTAAAAGAATTAAAAGACACTATTAAGTTCTTAAAATCACTCGGAGCTGACATAAAGGCCAATATAACTGCAAACAAAGGACTGGAAGCTTTTCCAGAGATAGAAGCTTATTTTGCCGAACTTACAAAAGAAATCGAAAAAAAGTAAATGCACAGGGGGCTCTTGATTTTGTACGGTTGGGGTTTTATGCTGTTGTGCGTTCCCGGCTATGGACAAACCACCCAGGTTAATTTAAAGGGAGAAATTCGCGACAGCATTGCTAAACCCCTCGGCTTTGCCAATGTTATCGTACAGCGGGCAGGAAATAATCGGGTGGTGGTGTTTGGCATCAGTAATGAGGCTGGGCAATTCGATTTACAATTTTTGGCGGATACCAGTGCCTATATGCTCATTGTAACCATTTTGGGCTATGGCCCGGAAAAAATCCCCCTTCGTATTGACCTAAACCAGTCGAGTCAAAGCATTGAGAAAAAACTTGTTTTGAAGGAACAAAGTCTGGATTTAAAAACCGTGGTAGTAGAGGCCGAATTGCCTGTCAGTCAAAGTGGGGACACCACCCGCTACGCTGTTGAAAGTCTCACCAGTGGTTCCGAACAAAACTTGGAAGCGATTTTACGCAAATTACCTGGTGTGGAAGTAGCTCCCAACGGAACTGTTTCTGTCAATGGCAAACAAATCAAAAGCCTGTTGATAGAAGGGGAGGATTTGTTTAACAACCAGTACCAGTTGGGCACGAAAAACATTCCGGCCAATATGATAGCTGGTGTAGAAGCCATTGACCATTATGAAGGGGATGATTTGATGCGCGGCGTTCGTCACAGTGAAGACATGGTACTTAATATTGTCCTGAAGAAAAAAAAAGTGAATTATTGGCTAGGCGAAGCAGAGGGAGGCTATGGCCCGGAAAACCGCCGAACGGCAAAAGCCAATGTTTTTTGGCTCAATCCCCGGCATAAATGGTATTTGCTCGGACAACATAATAATCTGGGATTTCATCCGGTGGGTTTGGCACAGGCCCAAGGAAAGGAACAAATAGGCGAACTAATGGCCCCCGAGCCCTGGCTTTACCGACTGGCATTGCCTACCCTACCCATCAACGAAACACTTTTGCAGGATAAACAGGCTAATTTAAACGAGGCTTATCTCGGCTATTGGGGTGGGGTAGATAAAATTGGTTCCCGGTTCAGGATTCAGCACTTTACCTATGCTTATGCCGACCGTTTTCCCCGCACCCAGCAACTAGAAAATGCTTACCGCCTGGGAACGGATAGTTTTGTATTGACCGAAGACCGTCAGCAAAGCTCGCTTCCCTGGCAACTGCAGGGTCGGCAAAAAATGAGTTTGACCCTTAATCAGCATACTCGTTTAGATTTACTCACCCAGCAGGAGGTTGGAAGCTTGCGACACCAAACCCATCTCCAAACGATGGTATCTCCCGATTTGCCTGGTTTTTTGAACGAAAACCTGAGCGAAAATTCAGAGACGCAAACACTTTTTTTGCATCAGCAATTGTGTTTAACTCAAAGACTGGATTCAGGCTGGGTCTGGAAAGCACAATTGTATTATACCCACGAAGAAAGACCAGAGCATTATGCTTTATCTTCCCCACGGTGGGCTGATTTTTTGGACTCAGCCCCGAATTTTCTAAACTTTACCAAGACCTTTTCCCCGACCGCAAGACCTGGGGGGCACAGGCTTTGCTTTTGGGTCGCATACATCACACTTCCCTCGAGGCTGAATTAGCCTTTCGCCAGCAAACATCCCGTATTCGGCGAAACTTGAGTTTGCAAGCCCCAGAAACTGCGGTCGATTCGGTATTTACGCCTTTGTCCAATGCTTTGCAGGAGCAGCTATTTACCATTCGCCTGTTGGCCTCCCAAAAGATTGGAAAAAAAATGAATCTTTCGGCCACTCTGGGGCTGATGCTTCCTAGCCAAACATTTACGGATCAAGATAAAGACCAAAAAAGCCTTTCCCAGCCATTCTTAGCTCCTGGCATCAATGCCAGTTTACCCTAAAAAATGGCCAAATCCTTTTTTTAGGCTACCAGTATCAGCAAAACCGTCCTCAATTGTTTGAAATACAAGATTTTTCACATTTTGCTGATTATCGCAGTTTGCGGACAGGGGCCGATTCGCTATTTTTTCCAAAAAATCACCTTTTATTTTTTGGGTATATTTTATTGAATTTTAAGCGGGGCTTTAATTTTCAAACTTTTCTTAATTATTACGACCGAGAACAACCCTATGGGTTTAGCAACGTTTTTCAACCCATCTTCAGTGAATTTCGCTATTTTCCCGTGCCAGCAAACCGAATTTTAAGCCATACCCTGAAAATGAGTAAGTATTTACAAAAAGCTTCTCTTTCTGTGTTTTTTGAATCCCGTCTCAGCCGGGGAATGCAGGATATGATTCAAAATGATGTATTGCTACGCAATCAAACATTTACAGGAGACTATAATCTGGGCTTTTTTTCGCTTTGGGACAAAGGGCTTAATCTGGAGTTGAAAGGGCAATTTACACAAAATAAATTTCGGAACGCTTTGACTACAAACGGCTGGTCAAGCACGCTCGTCATCCGAACCCAGGCAAAACTGATAGGCCAGTGCGGAAAAGAGAAGGCCTGGAGGGCGGAATTAGTGTATGAGTTCCTTCAGTTTCGGGACAATGACCGGAGAATTCAAAATTATCCTTTTTTCAATTTATCGCTGAGCTACCAGCCAAAAGAAAAAAAATGGGGGGTGTTTTTGGAAGGATATAATCTCTTCAATGAAGAGGTATTCAGGCAAGAGAACCTCAGCGATAACGCTACCCAAAGTATAGAACAAGGTATTTTACCGCGTATCGTGCTCTTGAAATGCCGGTATCAGTTTTAGAAAACTTAAAAAAACCCCTTTGCTATTGCAAAGAGGCTTTCATATTAATCATGGAAACAACTATCTTAGGATTAGGAGGACTTTTGGGTTTGGCTTTCGGTTTCTTCTGGTTGCTCAAATTCTTCGGGGCTAAACTCTAAATCTTCTTTGGTAATGCGAGCCATCCATATTTCCGGCTCGATATATTTTTCAGCGGCATTGTCCCAGATGGCGAGTTGATTTTCGGCTTCGTTCACACGGAAGACACACAAATTAACGGGGGCACAGCCATCATAATATTCCAGTTTCAGAATGATAAAGCCTGGCTCAGGTGGGGCATCTGCCATTTCATAAAAATGAAAGCCACTGGGGCAACGGCTAAATTGGTCGGTATCGGCTTTGATATTGAATTTATTTTGTAGAGGACGCACCAGAGATTTTTGCACGAATTTTCGGCCCTTTTCACTGAGGTAGTTTTCTTTCTTCTTCTCTACCTTTGTCTGAGGAGCTTGAGTGATTTTAGGAGCTTTATTGATTTTGGGGGACTTGTTTGCTTCGGCGGGTGCTGGTGTGGGCATATTAAGCTTAAAAGCGGCAATAGCCAGGAGGGAAACTGTGATGGCCAGGGCTAGGCTACCAATAAAAAAGAGTTTTTTAGGATTCATATTGTTTTTTTTGAAATGCCTTTTTGCAAGTAAGGTTGAGTTGTTTTACTGAATTTTCAAAAATTTGTTGCAATTCAAAGGCTTTTTGTATAAAAAATTCTTAGCAGTTCTCCTGCCAGCAAATTGGGAATCCAGTTGAGCCAGGCGGTAGCCACGACGGTTGTTTGATGATCTACTTCAAAATACAGGGACAGGACTGGAACCCACAGCCGCAAGGTAACGGCGGAAAAGGTGAGGGCATAGCTTCGTACCATCCAGGTGCGGTGAGCGGCCACATTGCCCCGAACGATGCAGGCATAGGCCTGATAGGTAGTAAAAATCCATAGCACAGATAAAATGCCGAAGCCCAGTTGTGCGCCCCAGCCTCCATTGGCAAAAAGGGCCATATAAAACCCACTGGGGGCCGCAAAAAGCAAAATAGACAAGACGTAGGCCTGCCCGGCGATACGATGCCATTTACGCCATTTTCCTCTGCGCAAAGCGGGCACAAACTGCCAGGGACCGGTAATCAAACAAACAATGCTGCTGGAAACGTGGATATAAAAAGCCGCCATCCAGGCCCGGTCTTGAATGAAAGCCCGCTTGGCCAGCAAAAAGTTGATGTCTGTGCGAAAGCTAAAATAAGGAAGGGTAACGTACACCAGCAACAAACTCAAAAGGGTTAGGAACAGCCAAAAGAGGCGTTGGGGCGATTTTAAGAGAAAAATAGACAGGCTTTTAGTCATTTCAAAAGGTAGATTCGTACCCAACTGTACGAATCCTCCTGATGAAGGTTATTTTTAAAAACGACTTGTCGAGACCACGGGACTCGAACCCATATCTTCGGCTCCGGAGGCCGACGCTCTATCCATTGAACTAGGTCTCGCTAGTAAAAGGCCTGCAAATATAGCCTATCTCCTCAAAATTTTCAAATTTTCGGCCAAAACAAGAAATATAGCTTTTCATTTTCGGCATTTTTGCCCGAAAAAAACAATTTATTCTTCAAAATGCGCTAAATTGGAAGCAAGAAGGGTTAATAAATCAAATTTTTGAATGTATGCAGCAGTTGAGTGGATTAGATGCTGAGTTTCTTTATTTAGAAACACCCAAATCGCCCATGCATGTGGGGGGGGGTCTATGTCTATGCGCCCCCCCAAAGGGCGCCAAAT
>JAAUUB010000089.1 GCA_012031215.1 Microscillaceae bacterium
CCTTAGCAAGAGCTTCTGTTTTTTGGATTAAAGAAACTACTTTGAAGTTTGATGAATAATCAAAAGGCTTAGGCTCGCCATAATCTTGAAAGTTTTCCCACCAAATAGAAAAATCATTTTTACCAAGATAGGGTAAATATACTGCTTCGTAATTTCTTAGGTTTTGATAAAGCTTATTTTGCAGTTCGTTTTCTAAGTCTAACAAAATAAAACATTGATAAGAGGGTTTGATTAAGGTTTGTTCGTCAATTATAATTGTTCCACCATCTAAGTTAGCGTATCCAACGGCATTTTTATAGCGAATCACAGTTTTGGGAAAATTTCCGTTTTCATCATTAAGTGGTTTAATCCCAATTTTTAGATTAATCAGCTTTTCATAATATTCAGGGATATATTCTCTGGATTTTTTCTTATTTACATCTAGCACCGTCTTATACCCTTTACAACCAACGATGGCACCTAAAATCCCTATGAGAGCAGGTTTGTGAAGCATATTGTATGTAATGTAAATGGGCTCATTCGTGTCAGGTTTTTTCAGAAAGCCAAAATCGGCTTTTATATCAAAAGAAATGATTTTTTCCATTTTTAATTCAGTTTAACTCTTCAAGGATCTGAAACCCTTGAAGAGTTGGGTTCATGTTAGATTGCTTTTCCAGAAATAATATCAAATTGCTTTGCCATTGAAGGTAAGTTTTCCAACTTAATACTGCTTGATAAGTAATAAACTTCTACACTTTCCACATCTTCCGCATTATCTTCTACTAATTTTTCCAAAGCTGAAAAGTCAAAGATGGCCTCATCATTCTCCTTTCGCATTTTCACCAAATTGCCAAAAGTTGGAAATACCTTTTTAGAATCTTCTTTGAGCTGCACCCAAAATAGTAGCTCATTATCAATACCAGCTTTTGAAGCAGAGTCGAAATAAGTAGCTCCTAAACGGAAAGCAATTTTGAGCTTCTCAATATCTTCTTTGCTTAGGCTTGCTGTTCCTTCTCCTGCTAATGCTACAATTTCCTCTAAATTCTTAGGGTTTATAGAAAAATGGTGCAGATAATGCCCTTCTTGTAATTTTGATTGGCGGCCTAAGGTTGTCATTTCTGCCCCTTCTTTGTCTGCAAAAGGCGACATGATTTGTTCGGAAAAGATATTATCTTCCTCCCAAATATTTATACCGTGGTTGATTTGTGTAGGCCCGTGGATGGAGATGGCAACATTGTCCCCGCTTTTGGCTTTCATAGCAAAAGTGGCCCCGAAAGCCCTAATATCTAAACAACTTAGCAAGTCCTTGGCAAATTCTGTCTTAGATTCTTTCCTTGAATTCGGAAACTGATGGTCATAAGTTTCCTCTAAACTTCTTGGGTTAAAATCTCCTTTCTGGGTTTTGAAATAAAAGATTTTTTCACTTGGATAGAGGTCTTTTAGGTAATTTTTAATTAAATACTTAAAAGCCTTGTCCGTAGCATAGACTTTGCCATTTGGCAAAGTACGGGGTTGATGACTAAAATCTGCATTATAATTTGCGTTGATGGCTCGGACTATTGCACAGCCGAAAACTCTGTTTTGAAAATTCATAGAAACACTCATTTAAATTGTGGGAAATTAATTTTCTGTTGAGCCTTTTGAAAAGATAGTTTTTGAGAAATAACCTGCTAGAATAAAAGGAAGTAGGTTTTTCATGTTTTTTTCATCTGGTACATAGCCCATCACCTCACTCATTAGCTTATCAAATTCATACTTAGTCCGATAAAATTTGATAGCGTGCTTGTAAGTGTCAAAAGTTCTTGCGATAGCCAATTTAAGTTGGTTCGCATCCGTTTTTTGCAAAATGGCTCCAGTAAAGCGTGAGTTCTATTGCCTGCTTCACTTTGATTAAGTAAGTAATGTACAATCTGCCCTACTGAAAAAGCAAAAGTTTTATCATCTTGTAGGTGATGCTCACTTTCTTGGTTGGCGAGTTCTTTCAGCTTACTGAGTAACTCTTTTGTTTCATTTACCATTTCTTCTCTGTTTTTTTGGGTTGTGTTTGAAAAAAATTATATAAACTGAACCAAATATTTAGCTTTTCTTTAATTGCATATTCTTTACTATGCTTCCCATCCTTGAACTCGTCGTGAAGAATATCATCCAAAATACCTTTTTGCATCATTTCGTCAAACATCAAAGAAGTGATTGCTTGGCGTTTCGATTTATAAACAAAGTCATAAATAGATTGCCGATATCTAAGTAATTGGTTATAGGTTGTATCAGTTAAATATTTTGGATCATATTTGATTTCACCAAAGTATTTGAGCCAAGTTTCTGCTTTCAGTTGACCATTGAAAATTTTATTAAAAACTTCATTTTCTAAATCAAAAACATTTTCAATTTTTTTATTCTCCTGAGTTCCACCTAAATTAAAAACTTCTGTAATTTGGGCATCTTTCTCTTCGTATTTGAAAAGTGGGATGAAATCTATGTCGATGACTCTACTGCCTTTTGTGCCTTGAAAATAAATCAGGTAGTAGTTTTGAAGTTCCTTCTTATTAGTAAAGGATAAAATGTTTTTTATTATCTCAGCGTGCCCCATTTTTCTGTCTTTGTCTGAGTTAAAAATACTAATCATATTTGAGTTCAATTCTTCCTCATCAATGAAAATAGGCACAGGATTTGGGATTTGCTTGTTTTGTTGCAACTGAAAAAAACGCCATAGCTGCATAGCTACTTTTCCATCCACACGATAGTTATACTCCAATGGTGAGGTGTGATGTTTGAGAAACATTTTTTTATCATTAAAACCACTCAGGCTATCACTAACTCCAAAAATTTCATTATTAATTTTTTACGTTGAACTTATCTTTTGTTAAATACTTTTTCCTCTAGATAAGCTTGATGTACTTTAGCGTAGTCTTCAAGACTTGGCTGTTTTAGAAATAGAAAGATATTGGTGTTCGTTTTTGCTTCTCTGTATTCTTGTAGGTTTTCCATAAAAGAAATCCCAGTCTGTTCAAGCAAAATCCTTTGAAATTATGAAACCAAACTTGATGTTCAGTATTATTTTTTTCAATATACTTTTCGGCACTCTGGAAATATTGAGCCACTTCTTGAATTAATAAATTTTCGTCTTTATCAGCATAATTCTTTTTATTGAAACCTAAAGCAAATCCAGAACAAGTACTATTATAAATTTTCTTGTTGGGATTAAATATTTTGGCTGCCGAAGTGGGCTTAGTATTAGTAATGATGTTAAGCCACTCAGTTTTCTTATCATCCTCACTTTTCCCATCATAGACCAAAATATCTTCTTTGCTATCAAAGATTTCTTTTTCGTTGAGCAATTCAAAGTTTTCGCCTTGTTTTTCAATATCCAAAAGAATATAAATCCCTTCTCTTAGCTGAAGGTTACGGGCGAAAACAGCCTTATCATTTTGGCTGATGTGTTTAACAAAATTGATAATCTCCTGTATCATAGTATGTATTTGTTTCGCAATTAAAAATGGAAAGTAAAAATCCGCATTAACTTACTTAATCATTTTTACTCCCCCAACACATCTCCTAACTTTTTCCCCTCCACCACCTCCACCATGCCAAAGCCTTGTGCATTGAGCTTGCCGAAGCCCGCTTGCAGCCCGAGGGCCACCAAGACCGGAGGGGCTTGCAGGCAAAAGACAAACTGGACGTAGCCTTTCACCCGGGTGGCCTGGGCGGTATCGGCTTTGAGGGTGATGAGCCTTGCCTTGGGCTTTTGGCCGGGGGGCAGGGCATAGTGCAGGGGGCTTTCTTGCGCCTGGGGGTCAACGGGCTGGCCCGTTTCCTGGCATACGGCCAGGTATTTGGCCACCAGGTTCTCGAGGAGCAGTTCGCCAAAATCGGGGTGGGCCGGGTCCAGGTATTGGTCTATGCCCCGCACATCCTTCCGGGCCACCACCAGGGGCGAAATAGGCCGCAGGAACACCAGGCCCGGGCCCAGGTCGGGGAGGGGCAGGAGGGCTACCTGGGCCACCCGCAGGTCCACTTGACTGTAGCGGTCGCCCAGCCGAAAAGCCTGGTCTTGAAACAAACCCCGCACAAAAACCTCTGCCGCCGGGTCCAGGTAAAAAGCAATCTGCATCGAGACCTGGGGGCAGCGAATCTCCATCCGGTCGCTGCCCGGGGCAATGTGGCGCTGGGGCACGTGCAGGTGCGAAAACAAAAAAGCTTAAAGCTTCGGCGGGCCGTAGGGTAGCCCCGGTCGTGCAAAAAGGCCGCATATTGGGCATCGGCCCCCTGCAATACCTTATAAATCCAACTTGAAAGTTCGTATTGGTAGTTGAGCGGCAGGGCCGGACGGGGTGTTTGTACTTCCAGGGTCAGTTTAAATCGCATACAATTCAAAGTTTAGGTCAAAGATAATAGGCCCGGTACGACATCCTGTGTCGGTGGGGAGCTTCAATACCGAAGATTTTTTATTCTTTCATTGAGATAATCGCGCAGGAGGGCCGGGCCTTCCACCGTGATTTCGCCGGGAAAGCCCAGGATAAAGCGGCCAATGCCCCGTACATTGCGCACCTCGGCCCGAAAGACATAGGGCTGGTTCGTGCCGGGGTAGGCCCTTTGCAAAAAAGGCTTGGTGGCCGGATATTCTTCCATCAGCTTGCGGTAGGGCAGGTCGCTCATGCGCAGCAAGACCATAAAAGGCAGAGGGTCGTTGAAACCAAAAAAATCCTGGTCTCTTGTAGTCGGGGTTTGCTGATGGCTTTGGTCAGTAAGTTCCGCTTTAAAAATCCGGTCTATGCGAAAGGCCTTTTCCTGGCCGCTTTCCGGCTCGTAGGCATTGATGCTTTCATAATTTTCGCTAAATGAAGTGGGGGCTACGTAGCGGTCGCGGGTATTTTGGGAGTGAACCGAATAATAGCCCCGAAGCCAGACATAGCGACGCTCGGTGATGGCCTGACCCAGGAGGCGGATTTTGAGCGATTGGTCGGCCAGCATCACATTTTCGGACAGGGGCCTCAGTTCGGAATGAACAAAAAGTTTGCGCACCAGGCTGTCGCGCAGGGGGTGCTGGCGTTCGCTTTGGAGCAGGGTTTGGAGCAGTTGTGTCTCCTCGAGGGTAAATTGCACATTTTTTTCCGCCGGAAAGGCTTCTACACAAATAAAATAACGATAGTCTAAGTTGTATTCCACAAGATAGCCCAATTCTTCGAGTAGTTCAAAATCGCGCTCTATGGTGCGCGTAGTTGTTCCTAATCGTACCGCCAGTTGCGTTTTGGTAAGGGGTGGATGCTGGCTCAGGGCGCGAATAAGTCGGAATATTCGGATGATTTGCTTGGTTTCGGCCATATTCAGGAAGAAAAAAGAATTTTAGCCTTTAAAATAAGGGCATAATCCCTAATTGCCAAATCTTTACCCGGCAAATTCGGGAAAGGCAGGTCTTGAAGGCCAAAACTGAGGAAGGGCAGGGGCGGGGCTTGTGATTCTGGGCAAGTTTTTTTGCGAAAAGATAAACTTTACATAATTTTGTGGTGCGGATTGGCAAAGCCAGCTCCTGCTGAATCCTCCAGGTCGGAAACGAAGCAAAGGTAGGTGGTCGAGCGGCTTGTGCCGGTCTGCTTTTTTTTGATTTTGCACCGCTGATTGGCTTTCCATACTTATCTTATCTAACACAACATGAAATTTTTCATTGATACAGCCCTGCTCCACGAAATCCGAGAAGCCAATGACCTGGGCGTGCTGGATGGCGTAACCACCAATCCTTCGCTGATGGCCAAGGCGGGCATTTCGGGCAAAGAAAATATTCTGAAACACTATCACGAGATTTGCCAATTGGTAGAAGGCGATGTGAGTGCAGAGGTGATTGCCACCGAATACGAGGGCATGATTCGTGAAGGGGAGGAGTTGGCCGAAATCCACGAAAACATTGTGGTCAAAGTGCCTATGACCCGTGATGGGGTCAAGGCCCTGCGCACTTTTTACAAGATGGGCATTCGCACCAATTGCACCCTGGTCTTTTCGGCGGGGCAGGCCATTTTGGCCGCCAAAGCCGGAGCCACCTATGTATCGCCTTTCATTGGCCGCCTGGACGATGCCAGCACCGACGGCCTCAGCCTGATTGAGCAAATGGTTTTGATTTATCGCAATTTTGGCTTCGAGACCCAGATTTTGGCCGCTTCCATTCGCCACACCATGCACCTGGTGCATTGTGCCGAGATAGGGGCCGATGTGGTTACCTGTCCTTTGAATGTGATTACGGGTCTGCTTTATCATCCTCTCACCGATATTGGCCTGGCCAAGTTTCTAGAAGACCACCGCAAGGCCAATGCCTAACCAAAAGCCGGGATTTTGAGTTGTAGGCTTATCACTTTGTTTCAAAACCTTATTCTGACCTATGTACATCATCAAAGTAAGAGGCAAGGCCAAAATCCCGGATTATATTCAGATTCGCGACGAAAATTTTGTATTAGTGGCCTATTTTCGGGCCGACCGGCCCCTCAAGAAGCTCGAGAAGTACGGCCTGGCGGGCAAAGAAGAAGCCCTTCGCCTGCTGATTGAAGAAATTCCTTTTGGCAAACTGCAAAAGCTTGAACTTTAAAGCCTTTTGGCTTTGACTATGACGGAGCCTCAGCCTACCACCATCCTTTCGGCCCGCAAGCTCTATGTCTATCAGGGGCTGAAGCCTGTCTTGCGGGAGGTAAATTTTGACATGCACAAGGGGGAGTTTGTCTATCTCATCGGACGCACGGGCAGCGGCAAAAGCTCTCTGCTCAAAACCCTCTACGCCGACCTGCCCCTTCGCCAGGGGGAAGTCCAGGTAGCCGATTTTGCCTTGCACCAGCTCAGGCGGGCCCAGGTGCCCTGGCTAAGGCGCAAACTGGGCATTGTTTTTCAGGATTTTCAGCTTTTTTACGACCGGACCGTAAACGAAAACCTGCTATTTGTGATGCGGGCCACGGGCTGGGCCGAGCGCAGCAAGATGAAAGACCGCCTGGCTGAGGTCTTGCTCCAGGTCGGGCTTAGCGGCGCGGGGCTGAAAATGCCGCATCAATTATCCGGAGGCGAACAACAAAGACTGGGCATCGCCCGGGCTTTAATCAATGAACCGATGCTCTTACTGGCCGATGAGCCCACCGGCAACCTTGACCCCGAGGTATCAGAAGAAATCCTGGAGCTTTTTTTGAAAATCAATCGCCGGGGCACGGCCATTCTGATGGCAACGCACGACCGCCTTCTGCTGGAAAAATATCCCCAGCGTACGCTGGTGTGCCAAAATGGTTTTTTGCGCACCGAAAATTTTCTCTCAAATCCGGCGGGCTGAACGCTTGTCTTTGCCCGAGAATATGGCCTTTCACAAGGCTGGCGGCGCAAAAAAAGGAGAATTTATGCTATCTTCGCCCTTGTCTTTCTAAGCCTTATTTTTAAACCCTAATTGTTTTGCTCTATGAAGCATCTCAAAACAAACCTTGCCCTGTTGATATGGTTTTGCACCCTCAGCCCTGCCTTTACCCAAAGCGCTTCCATTGTAGGAAAATGGAAAATGGACATGGCCGTGATGGAGCCTTTGCTGATAGACTTACTGGATAAGGAAATTGGCAGTGCGGTCCAGGATTCTTCGCAAATGGCGATGATTGCCCAAATGAAACTGGCCATCTTATCGTCTTTTGCTGACCTGCGCATGGAGTTCAAATCGGACGGCACGTATGTCAATTTTTCGCGCAACCCCATGAGCCAGGAGGAAGAAACCAAGACCGGCACCTGGCGCTATGCCGATGGGAAAGTATATACCATCGAAACTGGCAAAGAAGAAGAAAAAGGGGTAGGAGTGAGAGAAGTTACCTCCTCCCGGATGGTCATCTTGGCCCCCGAAGAAGACAATTCGCCCCTGCGCGAAATGGATGATGGTCAAGGCCGACTAAAAACCGGACACAGAAAGCCTTTGCCCCGGGGAAAGGCTTTTCTTTTTATTTATGGCGGGCATTTGCCCCTTCACTCAGTTTGTTTTTTGTTTTTCCATCGCCAGTGGGCCAGTGCCAGCCGGAGCGGGCCAAAATCATAGCCCTCGGCGGCTTCAAAATGCGCTTTGAGGTCGGTGAGGCGTTCCGTTTTTAATTCCTGCAAGGCCTTCCCGATACGTTCCAGGTCGGCCTCGGCCAAAAAGGCGGTGGCAGGCAGTTCACCTTTTTCTACCCAATGCGCCAGGTGGCCCTCGATGGTCTGAAGGCTCAGTTGGCGGGCTTCGGCGATTTCCTGCGGCGATTTTCCGGCCTGGTAGAGATGCAGGGTTTGGGCCTGGGTAGAGACCTTTTCCACCTTTTGCGAAGCGGCAAAGGCTTGTTTTTCGGCCTGGTATTCGGCGGCTTTTTGCAGCAGTTCTTTTTCGGGCATCTGGCCCCGTGCCATACTCTCAATTAGCAGGTGGGCTTTCACCATTCTTTTCTTGATTTCGCTCAATTGGGTATCCAGTTCCTGGAGTTCCTGAAAATAGCCTTTCACCTTTTTTTGATTGAGGACCAATTGCTTTTGTTGGCGAAAATTTTCGCTCAGGGCTTGTAGGCGGGGCAGGAAATAGGCTTTGGCCTTTTCGACGCGCTCGCTCAGATGGGGGGCCAGTTGGGCGGGGAGGTGTTGCCGGGCCAGGTGGGCGATTTGCTGGCCAAATTTTTGGGCCACTTCCCGGAGTTCGGCAAACTCGCCAAGTTGGCTTTCTGTCCAGTCGCGGTAAGCTTGCTTGGCCGAGCGGTTTTCATCTTTGTCAAAGGAGTCCAGGTGGTTTTTGAGCATTTTTTCCCAGGCTTCCAGTTCAAAAGCCTGGCGAGCCATTTCGCACAGATAATGCGTGCGTTCTTTTTCGAGGGTTTCTCGGAGCATTTCGGGGCTGGGCTTGCTTTTCTGAAAAGCCTGTAGCGAAGGGTCCTGGGCGCGGTCCTGAGAAGGAATAGGGGTAGAAAGAATCAAGCCGGCCAGCCCCCTCAGTCGGGAGAGGGCCACATACATCTGGCCCGGGGCAAAGGAGCCGGCCAGGTCCAGGATGGCTTTTTCGAAAGTAAGGCCCTGGCTTTTGTGTACGGTGATGGCCCAGGCCAGCCTTAGCGGATATTGGATGAAAGTGCCCAAAACTTCCTCTTCCATTTCGCCCGTGGCTTCATTGAGGGTGTAGCGTTTGTTTTCCCAGACATAGGGCGAGGCAAAGAGCATTTCCCCTTCTTCGGTGCGTATCCCGATTTTTTCTTCGCTCAGGAAGGCCACCGTGCCGATTTTGCCATTAAAATACCGGGGGGGGCTGTGCTGGGTGTCATTTTTGAGAAACATCACCTGTGCGCCCTCGCGTAGCTCGAGCCGGGAGAGGCAGGGGTAGAGCCTTTCCGGGAAATCGCCCGAAATATCGGCCTCAAAGCAAAAAACCGGGCTTTTGAGCCGGGCAAAAGCCTCGGCATTGAGGGCATCGGCCTTGTGGTTGTGCGTGGTGATGTGGATATAGCCAGGAAGCGAACTGGCTCCGGCCTGGTAATGCTGGTTGAGGCGGTCAATGTCCGCTTTGATAAGTTGCTTGTCGCGCAGGCGGTTGAGCAGGGCAATAAAAACCGGGTCCGACTGGCGGTAGATTTTATCTAGTTCCACAAAAATTGGGCTTTGGCTTTGCAGGGCGCGGGCACTGAAAAAATAGAGGCTAGGGTAATACTGAGAGAGCACTTCCCATTCTTCGGGCCTGACAATGGGCGGCAACTGGCTCAGGTCGCCAATGAACAGGATTTGCAGGCCCCCAAAGGGCTGGTGATAATTTTGCCGGGCGTGGCGCAAGACCGCATCGGCACCGTCGAGCAGGTCGGCCCGGAGCATACTCACTTCATCAATCACCAGCAGTTCCAGACTTTGCAGGAGGCGGCGTTTTTCCTTGCCCATCTTTTGCTCGGCCAGGAGGCTCTTGGGGGTATAAAATCGGCGATTTTCGTGAGTGGCCCTCTGGGGGCGCTCTTCGGGGATGAAATTGCCGATGGGCAACTGCAGTAAAGAATGTAAGCTGACCCCACCCGCATTGATGGCCGCAATGCCCGTTGGAGCAGCAATGGCCACACTTTTATACGTGTGTTGCACGATGTATTTGAGCAGGGTGGTTTTGCCCGAACCCGCCTTGCCAGTCAGAAATACGTGCCGACGGGTGGTATTGACATAATGCAGGGCCAGTTGGGCCAGGGGAGAAAGCTCGAGCGATTGCATACCAAGCGATTGATTTTCAGACCTAAAACCTTCTAAAAATAAGAAAAAATATCGCAGAAAAGCAAATCTTCTTTCGAAAAAATAAAAAAAGCCCGGCCATTTTCAAAATGACCGGGCTTTTGCTAAGTCAATGCCTTTTGGCTCAGGCTTCGGCGGCCAGGGTTTCAGGATGGGGAACCACCTCGAGCATCCAAGCGGCAATTTTTTTCCAATACACTTTGAGGGTTTCGCTGCCCATAAACAAGCCTATATGGCCTCCGGGGGCCAGGTCTTCCACCAGCTTGTCCGGCGGAGTGCCAAAATAATTCTTGGCCTCAAAGACCTGCTCGGGCAGGGTGATTTCATCCTTTTCGCCCGCCAGCAAATACACCGGGCACTGGATGGACTTGGGATTGACCACCTGCCCCAGGGCACGAAATTCGCCCTTGATGAAGTTGTTTTTGTGAAACAATTCATTGATGACCTGCTCATACCATTTGCCGGGCAGTTTGAGCGTGTTTTCGTACCAAATCTCAAAGTCCTCGTATTTTTTCAGGCCCTTTTCGTCGTTTTTGGCCCCCTGCACCTTTTTGAAGATATCCAGGTATTTTTGCCAGTAGTGCTGCATGGGGTTCATACTCTTAAAGCCCTGGAGCATATACTTGCCGTCCATCAGGCCCTGGCCCATGCTTACCATATTTTTGAAAAAGAAGGGCGTGGCTTGGTCCACCATATTTTCCAGGAAGCCATCCCCAGCTTTGGTATCGATGGGGGCACCGGCAATGACCAGCGAACGCACCTTTTGCGGAAAGCGAGCCGTAAAAATGGCCCCAAACCAACCGCCCTGGCAAAGGCCGATGAGGTTGACCTTGTCGCCCAGGTCGTCAATCATAATGTTGAGCTCGGCCAGGTAGTGGTCAATGTCATAATAGCGCATTTCTTCGGTAGCACTGTTGTAGTCCAGGCTATAGACGTTCTCAATGCCATATTCCATCAGATGGCGCACCAGGCTCTGGGTTTCCGAAAAATCGGCAATGGTGGAGTAATGGCCCGCAAAGGGAGGCAAAATCAAGGTAGGGATGGCGCGGCTGCCTTCGGTGCCAAATTTCCGCATTTTGAAACAGTGTAAATCCCCCACTACCTCATTGGGGCTCACCCATTCGGGTTTTTTGTAGGTGGCTACACTGGCATATTGCCAAAATTCCTGCATATCAGTCCACATCTGAAACCAATCCTGCCAGAAAGTCATCGGATTCATAAAAGGCAATGTAGCCACCGGGTTTGGCGTTGGTGGCGTGTTTTCCACCTTTTCTGCCACGGGGCTTGCTTTTTCCTGCTTAGTTTTCATAATCAGTATAAATTAAGGTTTACTGAACCAATTTAAAGCTCGACACTCATCCGGGCTATGATATAAGTCATAAATTAAGACTTTAATATTGGGGTAATCTGGCCGTAAAACGGCATAATAGGCCTCTAAACCAGTAGTTAATGCATTTTGAGGCTCCAAATGACTGCGGAGATTGATGTTTTTTCAAGCAGTATTTCATTAGCTTATGCGATGTTCTCAATAGAGGTTTTTTGTACATGCTTGTTTCAAGCCCGCTTTGTGCAGTAGTTTATCTGGAAATAAAACTCTGGTGAGAGAAAAAATTTAGCTTTATGAAAAAGGCTTATCGGGTTTGCTACTTGCCCGATAAGCCTTTCTAGTTTTCAATTCATGGTATTATCTGCCTTTCAAGGATTTTTGCCTACAAAAATACGCAAGCCGGCCAGGAAATGCCGCCCAGCCTGGGGAAAGTAAAAATTTTCGTCTATTCTGGTCTGGCCCAGCAGGTAGCCATAGGTGTAGCCATTGGGCTCGTAGCGGGTGGCCAGCAGGTTATTGAGCAGAAACGTGAGCTCAAGCTGCCCCCATTTGGCCTGCGAAAACTGATAGCGCAGCCGCAAATCCTGGGTGGCAAAGCCATCAAGCTGGCGTAGTTCGCTGGCGGTATTGTCTAAAAACTGCCGTCCCACATATTTGCTCAGCCAGGTAATTTCCAGGCCCGCAATGGGCCGGTAGCTTAGCCGGGCTGCCGCAATCAGGCTGGGCGAAAAAGCCAGGTCGGTTTGGGAAAGCATACGGTAAAACTGCCCGCTGTGCTCCTCCAGCGTATAGCCCTGGGTTTGCCAGTAGGCGGCATCCTCGGTTTCGCCAAAGAGGTCCAGGTATTCCCGAAAACGGCGGATTTTGTTTCGGCTCAGGGTGGCATTGGCATTTATCTGCCAGTGTGGGCTAAGCTGCCATTGGCCTTCTGCTTCCAGGCCAATCCGGTAGCTGTTTTCTACATTACTCCGGTTATAGTTGCCTACATCATTGACCTGGCCGGTGAGCACCAACTGGTCTTTGTAAAACATGCCATAGGCGTTTAACTTAAAATTCCAGTTTTGCGCCTGATGGCGATAGCCGGTTTCCAGGTCATAGAGTCGCTCGGGACGGGGGCGGTTTTCGGGGGTGGACTGGGTATAGTCGTCGCGGTTGGGTTCGCGGTGGGCCACGGCCACCGAAAAGTAAGCATCCGATTGTGAACTTACGCGAAAGGTTAGCCCCGCTTTGGGATTAAAAAAATGGAGGGTGGCCAACTGTTGCACATTGCGCACGCCCTGGCTGTCGCGGGCATTGCCCAAGAAATCGTAGCGCACTCCCCGGTATTGGACATCCACAAAGCCCTGCCATAGGGTGCTCAAGGCAAAATCTACCTTGCCATAGAGGTTAACATCCCCTTTGATGGCTTCATTTTCATAATAGCGTTCCCGGATATTGCTTTGGCCTGCCCAGCGCATCCAGATGATTTCCCCAAAATGCCGCCCCCGATATTGGTGGACACTTCCGCCCAGGGTCCATTCCGCTTTTTGGCCCTGGTGCTGGAGCGAAAACACCAGCCCGTAGAAATGATTGTTCAGCCAAAGCCGGCGAATAAGGTCTGAGGTTTCAAGAATACTTTCTCCCAGGCTTACCGGGGGCAGGCCATAGTCAGCCAGCGCATCTTCGTAGCGATACTGCTCAAAATAGCCCCTTCCCCGGGTATAATGCAAGGCCGTGTTCAGGAGCCAGTTTGCCCCCAGCTTTTGGTTGAGGAAAAACTGATAATGGTCTTGCTGGTAATTATCGGTTTCATTGTCATAGAGGGGGGCATTGTAGCGGCGGGCATCGGATTGACGCAGGTTTTGGGCTTGATTTATGTTGAGTGAATTTCTTGTAATAAAATTTTCTATACCAACTAAATCACTCTGAAGCCGAGCCTCGGGTACGCCATACCAGGCCTGAAAAGTTTGTTCCGCACCTGAGAACACATTGGCCTGCAAGGTAGTCCGGCGACCATAATAAGCGCCCGAGACATAAAAGGATTTCAAATCGGCAAAAGCCCGGTCGATGAAGCCATCCGAAGAAATCTTGGACAAGCGACCTTCGAGGCTGAAGTGCTCATTGAGCAGTCCGGTTCCGGCGCTTAAGGTATGCCGCCAGGTGTTGAAGGAACCAAAAGACTGGCTTATTTCGGCAAAAGCCTTTTCGTGGCGGCGGTTGGTTTGGATATTGAGGGTGGCTCCAAAGGCTCCGGCCCCATTGGTAGAAGTGCCCACGCCTCGCTGGATTTGCAGATCTTCTACGGAGGAGGCAAAATCGGGCAAATTGACCCAAAAAACGCCCTGCGATTCGGCATCGTTGAGGGGAATGCCATTGATGGTAACATTGGTGCGGGTGGGGTCGCTGCCCCGGATGCGCAGCCCAGTGTAGCCTACGCCAGCCCCGGCGTCGGAGGTGCTGACCACGGAGGGAGTAAAATTGAGTAAAATGGGCAAATCCTGGCCCAGGTTTTGGCTCTGTAGCTCGGCCCGGCTCAGGTTGGTAAAGGCCATGGGGCTGTCATGGTCTAAGCGGGTGGCCCGCACCACCACCTCGTCGGCCACGAAAGGCTCTGCGCTCAGGGCAATCAGCAGGCTGGTATCCCGCTGCAAATCAAGGCGAAGGGTTTGGGGGGCATAGCCCACAAAAGATACCCGCAGATGCAAGGCCCCTTGGGGAAGTCGATTCAGTTGAAACTGTCCCTCCTCGTTGGTGATGGTCGCCTGATAACGGTCCAGGATTTGAACATTGGCCCCGGGCAGGGCACTATTGTTTTGGGCATCTTGAACCCGGCCTTTCAGCACCAACTGCCCCCAGGCGAGGGGAGATAAAAGCAGAAAAAAAAGAAAAAAGCACAAAGTTCGCATGGTTCAGAAAAAGATGAAAGTGAAACCATACGGGGCTTCTCAATACACTCAAAAGCATTTGCCCTCCGCCTGGCTTGTGTATGGGCCAGAAGGCAATGTTTTTTGGAGGTCAATCAGGATTTTTACACAATCCCTGCGCCGGCATTACCCGGATCAGGTTCAATGGGTATAATCTCAGCCCGTTGTATTAAGGCACCCCGTTTGTAAAATTACAGCTTCAAAGCTAACATAAAAAAAAGACCTGGCCAAAAAAACCAGGAAAGAACATGTAAGAAAGGAGGCTTTTGCCCGGAGGAATGTCCGAAGATTCAGCTCATAATGCCCCTCAGAAGAATATCGACGTAATGATTATAAAAATCTTGGCCTTTCCCGGGTAAAAGCTCGCGCACCATCGCCTCTTTTACATCCAGCAGTTGAATCATGCCCACGGAGGTGGCCCACATAATGAGGGCAAAAGCTTTTTCGTCGGTTTCGGGGCGGATGAGGCCTTGTTTTTTGGCATTTTCCAGCACCGATACCACCAGGTGGGTAATGGCCAGGCCGGCTTCTTTTAATTCGGGCGTTTCGGCCAATCCGGCATTTATCTCAAAAAAAGACACTAATTCGTGATAAAATTTATTTTCCTGATAAAAATTTTGGGAGGCCACAAGGATATTTCGGATTTGTTCGAGGGGGTGGGGGCTAAGGGCTATTCCTTCCCGGAATTTTTGCAGCAGTATTTCGCGGGATTTGAGTGTAAGCTGGGCAATGAGCTCTTCTTTATTTTCAAAATAGAGGTAGATAGTGCCTATGGCCAATTTTGCTTCTTTGGCCACCGCCGTGATGCTCAATTGACTCAGACCTTTGTGCAGGACAATTTTTTCGGCACAATCCAGGATATGTTGCCGGCGCAGGTCTTTGGCGCTGTCATTACGGGCCCTTCGTGAAATAGTTGATTCCGACATTGGCTATTATTTTGTTTGCATATAGGCTTTCCAGGCCAATAAGTATCGCACCGCCAGCGACGAATGGGCTTCCCAGGTTTGGGTGATGGTTTTCATCTGGGTTTTTAAGCGGTTTTGGGGATTTAGCCCATAAACCTGAACCATCATTTGCCTGAGATGAAAATCTTCGTAAGGCACTATGTCGGGCCGTCCGAGGGTGTAGAGCAAAATCATATCCATCGTCCAGGGACCAATGCCCGGTATCTGGCCCAAGGTATTTCTAACTTCCTCATTGCGCATCGTTTCCCAAGTTGGTTCCTCCTTTTGCCAAAAGTCAAGAAGGGCATTTAAGGTTTCAAACTTACGAAGCGATATTTTGATTCCGCTCAGGGCCTGGATTTCAAAAACTGGAAAGTTTTCGGGACTTAATCGCTTTATGCCTGCTTTGGCCAGCAGTCGGGCAAAAATCTTCTTCGTGCTACGGTAGTGTATTTGTTGCTCAATGATACAACTCGCCAGGTCGTGAAATACATCCCGGGTGCTTTCCAGCGGTGGCAAGGGACAAGCAAGGATGATTTCGGCCAATTTTGGGTCTGCCTGCGAAAGAAAAAAAAATACCATCTTCCTGATGCTTCATAGATTGGACAATGAGGGGGAAATAATCGGATATTTAGGAAATTTTGGTAATGTTAAAATTTTAGCGTTTTTCAACCGCCATTTGGCTAAGCCTAAAGACACAAGAACCGCGCTGCCTTCTCTCCCTTGCTCTTATTCTTTTCCCGGCATCATTTCTTCCCCAAATTTTAAAAGAAGATTATGTAAATTTGTATGAAAAATCGGAAATATTATGCAAAATCTACCCATAGGCATTCAAGAGTTTAGTGAAATTCGAAATACAAATCGTCTATACATAGACAAAACGGCGATAATTTACGAACTAATCACGAGTGGAAAATATTACTTCCTCTCTCGCCCGCGCCGATTTGGGAAGTCTTTGTTGGTCAATACCTTGAAAGAAATCTTTTTGGGCAATCAGCACTATTTCAAAGGGCTTTGGATAGCAGATAAAATAGAGTGGGAGGCTTATCCGATTATTAAGTTTGATTTTACGAAGATAAGTTACCGACATCAATCCTTGAACGAGGGCATCAATAAGTATTTGAAAGAAGTGGCAGAATCACAAGAAATTCAATTACAAACCGAGGATAACAAAGAGATTTTTATCCAGCTTATCCAAGATTTGTTCAAAAAACACCAAAAACAAGTCGTGATTTTGATAGATGAATACGACAAACCGATTATTGATTATCTGGAAAATCCCGAGCAGGCCGAAGAAAACCGCGATGAACTCAAAAATCTCTACTCGGTCATCAAAGGCTCAGATGCTTACATTAAGTTTTTCTTTATGACGGGGGTGTCGAAGTTTTCCAAAGTGGGCATTTTTTCGGATTTGAACAATATTTCGGATATTACCACCACTCCTGCCTATGCTACCCTTTTGGGCTACACACAGGAAGAACTTGAATTTTATTTTGCGGAAAGATTAACAACATTGACCGATTATTTCAAAAAAGACAAGGATACCCTCTTGGCAGAAATCCGCTATCGCTATAACGGTTACAGTTGGGATGCGAAAAACTTCGTTTATAATCCCTTTTCAGTTTTATCATTTTTTCAGCATAAAAAATTTGATAATTACTGGTTTGCCACTGGTACGCCTACTTTTCTGACTAAATTATTGAAAAAAGGCTTTCATTATGAATTCAAAAATGTAAATGCGGGCTTCAATTCCTTTGATACCAGCAATTTGGCGAAGCTCGATTATGTGGCTTTGCTTTTTCAAACGGGCTATCTGACCTTGAAAGAGGACATCGGCTACGAGATGTTTCGTTTGGATTTTCCTAATTCTGAGGTGCGCGATGCTTTCAATCAATTTCTTCTGGCGGAATATGCTTTTCAGACGGCTAACCAAATGCAGCCTTTGGTTTTTAATCTTTTTCAGGCATTGAAAACCACGAATTTTGAGGAAGTGAAGTTGATATTCAATTCCTTGTTTGCTTCCATTCCGAATGATTATTTCTTAGAAAATCGGGAAAAATATTACCATGCGATTGTGTTTTTGACCTTGCGCTTGCTGGGTTATTTTACCCAAATAGAAATCAACAGCGGTCGGGGACGTTTGGATTGTGTCGTCTTGATAGACGATAAAGTCTTTCTGTTTGAGTTCAAATTGGATAAATCGCCTCAGGAGGCATTGGCACAAATCAAGCAAAAAAATTACGCAGCGCAATACCAGGGGCAGCACAAAGAGATTTACCTCATTGGTGTCAATATGGTCAGCGAGCAGAAAGAAATGGAGGACTTTGGGGTGGAACAGTTATAGTAAGGCTTCTACGAAATACATCTCCACTTCGCCCATATTTTTAATCGGGAGCTTGCCTCGATAAGTACATTCAAATTGATTTTTTATTAATCTATACGTGGCTCCCGAAATATTCACTCTGCTGGCTTCGCCTCCGCTTTCCATCCTGCTTGCCACATTCACCGCACTGCCCCAGATATCGTAAGCAAACTTACTTTCGCCTACTACGCCTGCTACCACCTTGCCTGTATGGATGCCGAGCCTACATTCAAAGTAAGGCAGGTTTTGGGTCGATTTTGCTTTTGTTTGTATTCGTTCATCCAAGCCTGAATAGCCAAAGCCGCCCGCACCGCGTCTGAAGCGTGGCTTTGATTGGCAATCGGGATGCCGCCGGCGCACATATAGGCATCGCCAATGGTTTTGATTTTTTCCAAGCGGTGTTGGGCAATGATTCGGTCCATTGCCACAAATACCTTGTCCAATTCTTCTACAATCGCTTCCGCTTCCATTTCTTGGGTAATGGCAGAGAAGCCTTTGAAATCGGTAAATAAAATCGTAGCCTCTTCGTAGGGCTTGGGCGTAACTTTGCCCTTTTCTTTGAGTTCTTCGGCTACTTCTTTGGGTAGGATATTCAAGAGCAATTCTTCGGTGCGTTTTTGGGCTTGGCGCAGGGCGAGCGCGGATTTTACTCGGGCTATCAACTCCAAGCGACTCACAGGCTTTTTGATATAATCCATCACGCCCGCCTCAAATGCCTTTTTGAGTTGGGTGTCTTCGGTTTCGGCGGTTTGCATAATGACCGGAATATCGTGTGTGCGCTCATCGGCTTTGAGCGCCTTCACCAATTCCAAGCCATCCATCACGGGCATATTCCAATCGGTTAGAATCAAATCAGGGAGATGTTTTTCTAAGGTTTTTAATGCCAATTGACCGTTAGCGGCTTGTTGGATGTCATAATCAGGGTTTTCCTGCTCGAGATAGTCTGCTATGATGTCGATGTTATCGGTTTCATCATCCACGATGAGAATAGTTGTTTTCATATCTTTCATTTGTTGTGTTCTGTTTCATTGTTGTCTATGTCCTCACAAGCGAAAAATCCCCAATAATCGCTTAAACTCCTCCTCATCCATGGCTTCGGCGGCTTGGCTGATTGCTTTTTTCCAAGCCTTCACATTGCCTTCTGCTTCTATGCTTTTGAGCAGTTTGCGGAGCTTCCTATCCGATAGATTTTCGGCAAATGCTTGGATTTGTGCCACAAAAGGCTGTAAATAGGCTTTTTCTGCATCAGTGAAAAGCCCCCAGCCCAGCCCTTATCGCCCTTCTCCTTCGGAGAGGATTCGGAGGCGAGGGGAGCCGGCAAATCAAAATAAAAAGTACTGCCCTTGCCTACCTCCGATGCGATGCCTATCCGCGAGCCGTGTGCCTCTACGATGGTCTTGCAGAAGGTCAAGCCGATGCCCACCGACTTTGCCGAACCGAGGCTCTTGGCATCAGGATTGGTAAAGGGCAGGAAGATTTCCTCAAATTTCTCTTTGGGAATGCCTTGTCCATTGTCGATGACGCAAAGCTGAAGTCCCCCTTCCGCCCAACCTTCACTTCCAGGGAGGGTGCCTGTTCCCCCTTCTTCGGGACTGAGGGGGCTTGCTTTGATGATTACCTTCCCGCCCTCTTCCGCCTTTGGCGTATATTTCACGGCATTGCTGAGGAGATTTTCCAAGACTCGCTGGATGTATTTGTACTCGAAGAGGGCCATTGCCGATTCGGGAACTTTATTCACAATCAAAGGCAGGTCTTTTTTTGCCTCGCTGATGACGGCGATAGCCTCGGCGCTCGCCTTGTGCAGGGAATTAGAGATGGGGATTGAGAGTCCAATTTTAT
>JAAUUB010000296.1 GCA_012031215.1 Microscillaceae bacterium
TTTTCTTTGGCTGGTAGGCCAGGCCCGGGTGCATATTCTGGCCGGAGATTTTAGCTCATGGAAAAAAAAATATCCTGGCACAAATCACCCAAAGACTTTAAAATCAATCATTTTAGCTTCCTTCTGTGTTTATCATTAAGCATTAAAAAAAAGAAAAAGCCGATGAAACCCTTCAATGTCAAAAATCTGATGGCCTGGATTGAGGAAAACCGCGACAGCCTCAAGCCTCCGGTGGGCAACAAAGAAATTTATCCCGGCGGTGATTTTATTGTGATGGCCGTGGGCGGCCCTAACCAACGCCAGGATTACCATTACAACGAAACGCCCGAATTTTTTTATCAAATCCAGGGCGATATTGTCCTGAAAGTGATTGAAGACGGAAAATTTCGCGAAATCCCCATTCGGGAAGGGGATATTTACCTGCTCAGCCCCAAAACCCCCCATTCTCCGCAACGCCCCGCCGAGACCATTGGGCTGGTGATAGAGCAAAAACGCCGCCCGGAGCACCAGGACGGCTTCCAATGGTATTGCGACAATTGCCACACCCTGCTTTATGAAGAATATTTTCCGCTCCGGGACATCGTGAAGCAATTGCCGGAGACCTTTGCTCGCTACTATGCCCAAACCGAGCGGCACACCTGCCAAAACTGCGGCTATGTGCATCAATATCCGGGCAAATAAGCCCTAAAGCTGGGCTTGCACGAGGGGCGCGATGCTCTTTACCTGTAAGAAATCGCTGGCCAGGTGGTGGGCCAGAAAATGGGTGTTGGTGCTGCAAATGCCCTCAAACAAACCGGATTGTTGAATCTTGTGCAGGGCTTCATTGGTAAAAAGCCCATGGGTAGTGATGGCATAAATTTGGCTGGCTCCGGCCTCCCGGTAGGCCCGGGCCGCCTGCATCAGGGAGCCGCCCGTCCGAATCATATCATCATAGATGACTACCTTTTGCCCTTTTACATCGGCATTGATGCCGGTGATGGCGGTATCTTCGCCACTTAGCCTTTTTTTGAACACGAAGGCGGCCCTTACCCCCATATCATTGGCCAGTGATTCTACCCATTTGGCCCGCCCGGCATCGGTGCAGGCCAGTATAAAATCCTGGCCCCCATACTGGCGGGCGGCCTCTATCACCAAAGGTTTGCAGTAGATATGCACGGGCCGAAGATTGCCTTCAAATAATGAGGCAGGCCTTCGCTGTGTAAATCAAAGAGCAGGATGCCGATTGCCCCGCCCCGTGTGCGGAATGGCCGAAAACAAACGGGCCCGGGTTTTGGCGGTTACAACTTCGCCGGCGAACGGCCCGCTCCATGGTTGAATATCCAAAATAAGGCACGACCAGGGTCAGCGATTTGGCTCCGTATTTTTCCATGGCGCAGGCCAGGTCAAAGATTTCCAGGGTATCTTCATCCGATACGGCCCCGCCCAGCAATACCACTTCTTCCCCCTCTATTTCATTTAAAATTCTTTGGTAACGCTCGCCGTCGGGAAAATTTTTTACCTCTACCTGGCCAGGAACATATTCGCCCAGGGCCAGTAGCTGGTCGCGGAGGTAGGCATATTTGCGGGTACTGAATACTAATTTACGCATTGCACCGATGGATTTGATAAAGTATTGGGCATTGTTGGCCTAAATTACATATTTATTGAAAGAGGCAAGTGGCCGGAAGGCGCGAAAATTGCCTCGCCGGGCTTGGGATTTTGGGCTTTTTTTCTACTTTTTTGCTCCTTCAATTGCCAAATAAAGTGAAAAAAATTCTGATTACCGGGTCTAATGGCCTGCTGGGGCAAAAACTGGTGGATTTATACACCCAAGCCGAAAACTTGGGGCAGTACAGCCTTATCGCCACATCCAGGGGCCTTGACCGCCGCCCACAGCCCGATGGCTATGCCTATCAAAGCCTGGATACCAGCCAGCCGGAGGCTGTTTTTTCGCTCCTGGCCCAGCTCCGGCCTGAGGTAGTGATTCATACGGCGGCCATGACCCAGGTAGATGCCTGCGAAACAGAGCGGGAAGCCTGCTGGCAACACAATGTGGAAGCCGTCCAATACCTGGCCGAAGCTTGCCAGGCCCACGATATTTTTTTACTGCATTTATCTACCGATTTTATCTTTGATGGGGCCGCCGGGCCTTATGACGAAACGGCTACTCCCAACCCGATTAGTTACTACGGCCAAAGCAAACTGGCCGCCGAGCAGGTGCTCCAAAGCACGCCTGGTTTGCGCGGGGCCATTGCCCGCACAGTGCTGGTCTATGGACTTAGCCCCACCCTGAGCCGCTCCAATATTATTTTGTGGGTCAAACAATCGCTCGAGCAAGGCAAGACCATCCAGGTAGTGGATGACCAGTGGCGCACCCCCACCCTGGCCGAAGACCTGGCGCGAGGCTGTTTTCTGATTGCCGAAAAGGAGGCCGAAGGTATTTTTAACCTCTCGGGGCCTGATATGCTCACGCCTTATGACATGGCCCTCCAAACCGCTGATTTTTTTGGGCTGGACAAATCCCTGATTGTGCGCACGGATGCCTCTCAATTTAGCCAGCCGGCCCGCCGCCCGCCCAAAACCGGATTTATACTTGATAAAGCCCGTCGTGAACTGGGCTACTCTCCCCATTCTTTTGCGGAGGGAATCCTGGTGTTGAGCCAGCAGATGCGCAAATGAGGCCTATCCCGGGCCTAAGAGGGCCACACCAGCAAGAATGGTCTCTTGCCAGGCCATTGCAGCGGCCTATCCGGCAAGTATCGCCGGGCGCGAAGGCAGGGTACAACAGATAGTAGCCGTGATGACTGTAGGGAATCTGGTACCCTTTCTGAAAATGAAGAACAGAGGCAAAGGGTTTAACCGGATAGCGCGCATTATCAAAAATTAATTTTTCTTTCTCCTCCTTCGGTTTATTAGCAAACTTGCGAATGTCATTATTTTTGCAATTAGCTTATTATATTTTCAGGACTATCTACTGAAAAATAGCTTTACTATAGAATTTTTTAATATGTTTTAAAGATGTTTCATTCCAGCCTTACACTCAATCCAGGCCAGGTCATCATCCTCTTGGGTGTCCTGCTTGCCTTCTTATTAAGCTGCTTATTTGTTATTACAAGTAGGCTACGCACAAAGGCTAATGTTTTTTTAGTGCTGTTCCTCATGTCTTTATCTCTTAATAGTTTGTATTATCTAAGCAAAGATTTAGGCTTTGCCAAATCCTATCCCCTTTTGAATTATATTCATTTTACTATTCCGGTATTAATCCCGGTGTCGGCTTATTTTTATGTTTTTTACCTTCGCCCCATACCCAAACAAAAAAAATGGACTTGGTTTGAGTACAGCTTAGTCTTGCCGGTGGTCTTGGATGCGGCTTATTTTATCATCAATGGGCTAATTTTCACTTGCTGGGGCGAAGCCGCCTTGTCTCCCTCCTGGACAGTGCCTTTGAACATTGCCGAAGAATGCAATTGGTGCATGTTC
>JAAUUB010000090.1 GCA_012031215.1 Microscillaceae bacterium
TGGCCGCCTGGGTTCTGCCCGATGTGCAACAGACCCTGGCTAAGATCTGAAAGCCCCTTTTCAGGAGGTGCATAATTTTTTAAAATACAATTATGAATATCCTATCACCGAGCAACTCCGACATTTGGAACAGACTTTTGCCCTCGAGGACCTGGCCCAAGACCTGGCCGCTCACCTGGCCACCCGGCCCGTGCAAAGCTTTCTTCGGGAAGAAAATATCGCGTATTTGCCCCAGCAAATCCTGCTTCAGCTTCATAAAATCTTTGATTCGGAGGTCAGTACTGATATTATCCAAACCTTGCTTCGCTTTTTGCTCAATGTGCTCAGGGAAGAAAAATCCACCCTCTTCGACCTGCTTTCCAGCGACCTCCGCCATACTTTTGAAGCATTTTTAGAAAAAAGACTACCCGATTTGCTGGCCACACTTATCCCCTGGCTCCGCAGCAAAAAGGTAAAACTGGAAAAACTCATTGAAGATGCCTTTCGGCAAAACACCAATATCTTTGGTCAATTGCTGGTGGCACTGCTCATTGGCAATGTGGGCAAATACATTGGCATCGAGGAAAAACTTATTGACCTGATTGAGAAGCAGGATGTGCCAACCCTAGCCCGGCGGGCCTCCGATTTTGTGCTGGAATTTCTCAAAAGCCATTCTATAGGAGAAATGATGCAGCGCTTCAACGAGCAGAAAATATTGGCAGCCCTCACTCCTGTTTTGGAAGACAATATCCGCCAGGCACTGCAGCACCTCAGGCTGGATGACTTGGAAAATTTCTTTGCCCGGCCCCTATCGGCCTGGGTTCCGGAGAAATCGCTCAAAGAAGGGCTGATGCGCCTCAAAACCTGGCTTTTGAAGCCTTGCTCCACAAGGGGCTTTTTGATGAAGCCCTGGATACCTATCTTCTTCGCGAGCTAGACCGTCTTGGACGGCAGTTGCAAGCATCGCCCCTGGGTCAATGGCTTGGCGATGAACGCTTGCAATCCGTGGCGCAGGCCCTGGAAGCAAGCTTGCAAAATTTTTAGAAAAGCAGCCTGATGACCCCGAAGGCCTTGCCCCACGCCTACACGAAAGTCTGAATCGGTTTCTCATTCAGCGGCCCTTGACCGGGCTTCTGGAAACCCTTGCCGGAGAAGGCCGGGCTTTTGAGGGCTTGGGGCTTGGCCTCGCGCATTTTATGGAGCGGGAGTATGAAAAAATCAAAGACCAGCCCCTCGCCCCTTATTTGCAAAAACTATCCGAAATTGAAGGCCTGGAAAGTCGTCTTTCCCAAACCATCCAAAAATATCTTCTCCAAAATTTGCCCAGCCTGATGGAGGGGCGCATTGCCGAACTGGTGCGCGACAACCTGGCCCGGCAGCCGGATACCCGCTTGCGCGATATGGTGCGCAAAGCAATGGGGGAAGAATTGCGCCCTTTGAGCTTTTTTGGAGGGGTGCTGGGGGCCATCACTGGGGGGCTATTGCTGGGTGTGCCCGGTTCAGAAAACCTGGCCACCAACCTGGCCGTATCCGGCACAGCCTATGGACTGACGGGCTGGGGAACCAACTGGCTGGCGATTCGGATGTTGTTTAAACCTTACCAGGGCGTTCGCTGGCCGGGCACATCTAAAAATATCCCTTTTACGCCCGGAGTCATCGCCAAGCACAAAGGCCGATTTGCCCAAAGTATGGGCCGTTTTATTGGCGACCGCTTGCTCAATGCCGATAATTTGCAGGAAGCCTTTGCCCGCAACCAAGCCCAGCTAAATCAAAAATTGGCCCAGGTAGTCTCCCAAAATAATTATGCCCTCCTCGACGAACTGCTGGTGCGCTATGAGGGAAGTCTGAGCCAGCAAATGAGCCAGGCCTTGCTCGATTATCTGCAAGCACCGGATGTTTGGGAAGGCCAGATTTTTCCGGTCCTGGACCGCTACGCAGGCCAAGCCCTGCCCCAAAATTGGCGAGAACCCCTGGAAAATCGACTGAAAACCTATCTGCAAAGCCAGGCCTTCGCCGAGTTACTCACGACCTCCGCTCGTCAATGGCTTCAAAATCAAAAGCAATCTTCCCAAACCCTGGGGCAAAGCCTTCTGCCCCTTAATGGGGAAGCCCTGCCCCGATTGTTAAGCCAATGGTTGCATCAATTGGCACATCGCTGGGCGGCCCGCCTTGAGATTACACAAGTCTGGGAATGGATTAACTGGCCTCAGGTAGAAAAATTTCTGGCCAGCTTTTTAGAGAAAGACATTCATAGCCTACTCAGCACCGAAAGCGAAGAAAAACTTAAAGAGGAAGTATTTGGCTTTTTGAATGACAAAATCCAAAGCCCCGAAATCAAAGCCCAGATTTTCAAATTTATAGACCAAAGGCTCAACGCAGAGTTTTCGCCCGAAAAAAATCTGAAAGATTTCTTTGGTGGCCGGGTCATGGAGATGCTGGAACAAAATCTGAACCTGATTTTGAAGAATATTCTCCAATTGGGCATCAATTGGCTCAAAAAGAACAAAGAGGATTTGGCAGAACAAATTTATCAGGATGCCTACCGCGAAAATGCCCTGGCCTGGACTTACAAAAACGCCATCAAAAACACCACCTTTACGCTGATAGAAGAAGGCATCCCAGATTTTTTTGAAAAAGAGATGACCAGCCTTCAGAAAGAAATCCACCAGAAAATAGAAGAACTGGGCCAGGCGCCCCTCCACCATACCAAGTTCATTGCCCTGGACAATGAAAGCCTGAAGGCCAGAATTGAGAATATTCTGCAAAATCCGAAGCTCTTGCGCAAAATCCGCCAATTGACTAATTTATTACTGGAAGAGCGCATCTTCAAAATCCCGATGAATCAATTGCTTAAAGAAGATTCCTCGGCCTTGCTGGAGCACTTGCGCCAGGTTTTGCACCCGGAAGCCGAAGGAATTCTGGCCCATTTTCGGGCGCACCTCGAGAACGAAATCACCCGCACCAATGCCATTGCCTCCACGGCTCGGCTGTTGGCTGAGATTGGACAACGCTGGCTAGGCCCTTTGCCCTGGTCTAAACTGCTGGCTGATATTCCTGAAGCGGCCTTGCCGCAAGCTGCCGAAGCCATGATACAGACCCTCTGGCAAAGCCCGGCCTGGACCAAAACGGTGCAAGACTACAGCCACCTGCTTTTTAAAACCTCGAGAACCTTCCCCTCCATCAATTAATGGATGTGGACGCCTTCAAAGAGGACCTGCACAAGACCTGGCAGCAAAGCCTGGAATCGCCCCCCGCCCGGCTGGCCCTGGAGCAGGCCCTGCAAGAAGTCTTGAAGGCGGCCATAGGCCAAATTAACCCGGCTTTGCAAAACCAAAGCAAGGATTTTGTGATAGAAAAAGCCTCACAAGCCATTTTTTAAGGGATTGGAAAGCCATATCTTAGCACTCATTACTTCGCTTAATTTTAAGCAGATTGTCGTGCGGGAAATTGAGAATATGCATGCCCGCGAGCTCGAGAAGCTCTTTTATGGATTTGCCCGTCGCTATTTCAAATACCTGATTGGCTACGGCTTTATTTTTGGAATTATCTTTGGCCTGGGTATTGACTATGGCATATTCAATTTTATTGGCAACTGGTTGAAATGGTGATTGGAAACAGGCCTCGGTCTTTATTCAAACCAATTCTAAATTAAAACCTTATACGAACTTCGCGCCGCAAATGGGGTTATAATAGCAAGTGGTAGTAGAAATACGCCTGCATTTGATTTTTCAACTTAACCCTAATATTGTCATGAGATCGAGTTTACTTTATGCGGCCTTGTCGGCCAAGTATCAAGCCGAAATTAAAGAAGCCCTGGCTACCCTGGACATTTATTTCAACAATTCGGTGGGCATCGGCGAGCACCCCCAGCACCTGGAAGAAATGGATAAAATGGTGGAGAAAATGGCCAATGCTGAAGACAAACTGGAAAGCCTTAAGAAATATTTCAACCAGGATGGCAGCCTGAAAGAAAGTGCCCCCCAATTGATTGCCGAACTGGGCACGCTCTCGAAAGCCGCCAATAGCTAATTTATTTAAAGTGTTTTTTTATCCGAAGGGATTGCTTTTTTAAAAGGCAATCCTTTTTTTGTCGGCTTCCGGTTTTTTAGCAAAATCGGCCCGCCCCCTAGCGCGACTCATAGGGGCCAAACTCGGCAATGATTTCCCTTTTTTCGGATTGGTCGTTTAGGATGAATACTTTGTAATAATTTCCCGGCTCATAGACCCGAACCAGGATGTGGCCATGCCGACTTTGGTAAGCTGCCCCGATTTTTTCGCCAATCACCTGTTCATTGGCTTCCAGCATATCCGTTGCGAAGATATCCCGCTCTCCGGGGTAAAGGGCCTTGGAGGTAATGCGCCGGAGTACCTCTTCGCCCGGATGGTCCGAAGACCAGACCTGCTGCACCCAAACCCGGGGCCGAAGCGTACGCACAAAAAAGGCACTTTGCGCATCCCGGTTGCCGTGGTGGTTCAGCGTAGCGACATCTACCGCCCCTACCACCGGGGCTACATTAGCTTCCATACTGTTCATATCGCCCTCTCCCCAGGCATTGAGCCCGCTGATGTCGCCCCCGGTAAAGTAATCAAATTCTCCAAAACTGATTTTTAAACAGGCACTGAGGGGGTTTTCGCCCGGATATTGCCCGGCTTTGAAGAGCGAAAAATAATCGTTTTCGGCAAAGCCAGTCCATATTTGTCCATTGACGGCAATATTGCGCACTTGAAAATCCGGAAATAAATCGGGGGCATATTGCAATGCAATTTGCTGGCTTGAGCCGGGCAGGAGGGTGGCGTGTTTCAGTCCCGTTTGCCTTTGATGATAGGCAATAAACTTCCAGTATTCCTGGAGGGTCTGCACGATATGGTATTCGTCCTGGGCGGCATTTTTCTGAAACTCTTCCGATTTTAAATCAATGGGAAAAGAGAAGCCCCGGTCTAGTAAAGTACGGATAGGGATTTTATCCCCTACTTCCATCAAGCCCGTCAATCGGTAAGCCCCATTCCCGGAAAGGAGCCTTTTTTCGTCCCATTCGCCAAAGTGGTCGTCGTGATAATGGGTAAGCAGGGCATAATCTAAGACGGGCGGGTGGGTTTTGGGGGCAAAATTGATGAATATATGCCACTATCCAAGGCTGGGGCCGAGCGCCTGTCGTGGGGCTTGCGCGCACTGTTGCGGGGCGAAACCGTGCGTGGGTGCGTGTCCGAAATATCACCGGCATCAACGAGCAGGCTGGTGCCATCCGGAAAAACCAGATAGGCGGCATTACCACGCCCGGTATTGATATGGTGCAGGTCAAAATAGCCAGGCTGCCATTCGGGCAAAGAGCGAAGGTTTTGGGAAAAGGATGTCTCGCTGGCCCAAGAAACAAGCAAGCATAAGCAGGTAAATATAATTTTAAGATGGCTATTTCCCGGGAGAGCGGACTTGTTCATAAAGTAAATAGCAAACGTGGATTAGGAGGGGCTCACACCTGGGCCCGGACAAAGCTAGGAAAAGGATATGAAGGCCCGTCGGGACGAAAATTTCTTAACAATCATTTTACCAAGCCTTAAAAACAGCAAACAATCCGCTTTTTTACTCCCAGTCATCTCCCGATTGGCTTTCGCTCCTTTTGCCAGTTTCCAGGTAGGTTTTGAGGGCGGCATTGAGGGCATTGAATAGCTCCTGCACGCTTTGTGGCACCACCGCATAGGAGGATTTTAATTTGCCTTTTTGATTATAGCTTATTAACTCCCCTTTCAGGGCTACATTTACCATCGTTTCCCCCGTTTGCCCCGTAGCAGGCAAAAGATATTCTACTATTAGAGGCGTAAATTTGTACTTACCGTCTTTAAATTCAATTTGCACGGTGTATTAAGTGTCGTAACAAAAAACATAATCCATAGAATACAAGCACAAATAGCGGGTATAGCCTCCCCGAAAACGCAGCATTTCGTTTTCAATCTCAACCAAGATGGCCGCCGCTGGCTGTGGGGCTAGGTACTTAATCCATTTAATGGCCTTTTGATACAGTTCGGCTTGGCTTTGCCCGGGCACTTCTACCACCACATAGTCGGGTTGAAGGCCCTTTTGGTCATAAAGAAACTTCTCTTGCCCCAGGACAAGGAAAGGGAGAAAGAAAAAACAGACAGAAATGCGAATTGATTTTGTGGTTTGCATAGCGTTCATGAAAAGATTAAATTAGTAAGAACAAGCCTTAAAATACCATTTTAATCCGGAAAAATATCAAAGACTTAGGGAATATTCATCCATTTGTGGGTCTGGAGCGAAATGCGCCATTGGGGATGGGCCTTTACAAAATCAATCATTGCGGGCATCATCTTTTCGGCGCGGCTCCATTCGGGCTGAAGCAAGCGCACACAGTCCCGGTTTACTTTTTCGGCATAGCTTTGGGCAAAAGCAAAATCGTGGGGATGATACACAATCACCTTGAGCTCGTGGGCCTGGGCGTAGATTTCGGGAAGGGGGGCTTTGAATTTTTTGGGCGAGAAGCAAACCCAATCCCATTGCCCCGAAAAAGGATGCGCGCCCGAAGTTTCGATATGGGTACGAAAGCCCGCCGTGCGGAGGGCTTTCGTAAGCGGAGCCAAATCATACATAAGCGGTTCTCCCCCGGTTACGACCGCCAGGCGGCCCGGGTGTTCTGCTGCTGCCGCCACAATATCGGCAATGGGCACCACGGGGTGGGCTTCGGCCTCCCAGGATTCCTTGACATCGCACCAAACGCAGCCTACATCGCAGCCCGCCAGGCGGATGAAATAGGCTGCTTGACCCTGAAACACCCCTTCTCCCTGCAAAGTATAAAAAGCCTCCATGAGCGGAAGCGCGGTCTTGCTCTGGGAGCCGGGGTTTTCTTTGACGGAAAGCGTGGCAGACATAGGCTAAAGATAAAAGTGATAAAGCAATCGGGTTCTCAAACCTGGGCCATTATACCGCTCCCAGCCGGGCATCAATTTCCTGCTCTAGGTATTGGCGCAGTGAGGGCAGCTTAATTTTTTCCACAATTTCGTTGCCAAAAGCCCGGATGAGCAAAGCCCGGGCCTGGGCTTCGGGCACTCCCCGCGCCCGCAGGTAAAAGAGCGAAGATTCATCCAGATTGCCCGTAGTAGCCCCATGGGAGCATTTTACATCATCCGCCCAGATTTCAAGCTGAGGCTTGGTATTGATACTGGCTGTGTCCTTTAGCAGGATGGTTCGGTTTTGCTGATAGGCATTGGTTTTTTGGGCCTGAGGACGAACATAGATTTTGCCATTGAACACCCCCGTGCTGCGTTCGTCCAAAATGCCTTTGTACAGCTCATTGCTCACCGAGTTGGGCTGTCGGTGGTCGGCAATGCTGTGATTGTCCACCAGGGTCTGCCCGGTCAGCATAAACAAGCCAAACATATTGCTTTCGATATACTCACCCTCGAGGGCAATGTGGAGGTTATTGCGCACCAGCCCGCCGTTGAGCGAGATGGTGATATTTTCATAAATACTTTGGCCCTTTTGGTGTACCTCGGTGGTTTGGGTCAGGTGGGCTTGTGGCTGGTCGTTTTGGATTTTGTAATGCTGAATATGGGCTTTTGGGCCCACATATATTTCACTCACGGCATTGTTCCAACTGGCATTTTCGCCCAGGGTTTGGCATTGGTCAAGCAGGACAGCCCGGCTTCCTTCTTCAAAAACCCAGAGCATACGGGGCTGGGCAAAGGTATTGTGCGAGCGGCTATCGGTGATTTGGTGCACAAAAACCGGCCCGCGAACTCAGTGCGGGCGGGCACATACACAAAAAGCCCCGTCCTGAGCAAATGCCGCATTGAGGGCCGTGAGGGCTTCTTCCTCAGGGCGGGTATAGCGGTCAAGATGGGCCTTCACCAGTTCGGGATATTGAGCATTGGCCTGGCGCAAAGACAGCACGCGCATTTCCGAAGCCGGGCTATGTATTTGTGATAAATCAGGACGAAAAAGCCCATTGACCAGCACAATTAGCTGGCTTTCCGGGCTTTGGCCGGGCCAGTGGGGCCGGTCGGAAGCCGAAAACTCAAGCCCCTTGCCCAGGGCAAAAGGCAGTTTGAGCAGGCGTTGCAAATTGGTATATTTCCACTCTTCGTGGCGGATGGTCGGAAAATCGAGCGATTCGAGGGCTTTTAGGCCTCTTTGCTGCCAGGGTGCAAGAGAGGCTGGGTCAAAAAGTTGCGCCTGGTAGCGCAGGAGTTCCTCTTTTTGCAGGGGCATTTCAGTGTTATACATGTTATTTTTAAAATCTTTAATTAAAATACAATTCAATCAAATATTTAGGGATAAATGATTATCAAATTGACAATCGTACAGTACCGCCCCCTTGAACGAAGTGAGAGCATCGGCTTTTGCTCCCCGAAAATCCGAGCCTGTCAAATCACAGTCCTCAAAATCTGTGTGGCAACAATTAGCCGCTCTAAAATCACAGGCTTTCATTTCGGAGCGCGAAAAATCAGCGGCATAGAGGTCGGCCTGGGCAAAAGAACAGTTATTCAAGATTGAATCAATGAACAAACTGCCTTCGAGGTCGGCTCTTTCCCAATTCCCTCCTTGGCACAAAAGGCCAGCACAATTGGCATAGGCCAGGGAAATTTCGTGCAGTGATAATGCCGACAGGTCGTAAAAATTGAGCACCATTTGCTTGCCGGCCGGGCTAAGGTCGAGGTCATTGCGATAGACCCCAAAAATGAGATTGCTCAGGTAAAAAGTCTGCCAATGCCCTCCCGCACCGCCAGTAGCCAAAAATGTATCGTGTTGGCACAGGAGTTCTTCAAAAGTTTCCCGTTCAATGGGACGGGACATTTGCACCAACTGGCGCATAGATTCGCGGACTTGGGCAAAATCACTCACCTTTGCAAGCAAAAAGAATTAAGAAACCTGGCTATCGACCTCCGCCTTAATCCAATCGTAGCCTTTCTCCTCGAGGGTAAAGGCAAGGTCTTTGCCACCTGATTTGACGATGCGGCCGTTGTAGAGCACATGCACAAAATCGGGCACGATATAGTCCAGCAATCGCTGGTAGTGCGTAATGACCAGGGTGGCATTGTCCGGGCGACGCAGTTTGTTTACCCCATCGGCTACAATCCGAAGCGCGTCAATGTCAAGCCCTGAATCGGTTTCATCAAGAATGGCCAGCCTGGGTTCCAGCATCGCCATCTGAAAGATTTCATTGCGTTTTTTTTCTCCCCCCGAAAAACCCTCATTGAGCGAGCGTTGAAGCAATTTTTCGTCTATTTCTACCAGTTGGGCCTTTTGCTTGAGCATTTTCAGAAAGCTCACGGCATCCATCGGCTCTTCTTCGCGGTATTTGCGAATGGCATTGACCGCCGTTTTGAGAAAATTGGTGGTCG
Organism: Microscillaceae bacterium; assembly: GCA_012031215.1. Lineage (GTDB taxonomy): Bacteria > Bacteroidota > Bacteroidia > Cytophagales > Microscillaceae > JAAUUB01. The sequence goes on from JAAUUB010000090.1 coordinate 9,334, forward strand.
TTACGCCCGGAATTTCTACCGGATATTGAAATGCCAGAAAAACACCTTCTCCGGCCCGCTCTTCGGGGGCCAGTTCCAGCAGGTCTTTCCCCAGGTATTCCACCCTTCCTTCTTCTATTTCGTAGTCTTCGCGGCCCGCCAATACCGAAGCCAGGGTGCTTTTGCCCGAACCATTAGGGCCCATGATGGCGTGTATTTCCCCTGCTTTTATTTCCAGGTCAATGCCTTTCAGGATTTGTTTGCCCTCAACAGAGGCTTTCAGATTTTGTATTTTAAGCATTTGTGGTTCTGAATTAGTTTAAAAAATCTGCTTACAAAAGTAAGCAAATCCGCACAAAAGCCCGAAAACTACTTGGATAGTTTGTCTGTCTTTTTGTGTGGGTGCTCCTGTCAGGCTTTTCTTCCAAACCCCAAAAAGAAAATCGCTGGGCTTGGCCTTTATCTAAAATTGCCTATTTTTAGGCATCCAATTTCTTATATAATCTTATGAAAAACGTCGCAATTTTTCAATGGCTGAGCCTCTTGGTGTTTGTGGTAGCTTTTATTGCCCAATATGGATATTATGCCATTCCATTTATCGAGAATCCCATCGGTTTATGGCTCATGGCCGGGGCTACGGTGTTGGCCTTTATTTTTTCGGCGGGTTTGAGCTGGATTGGGCTGGTATTATTTCTTCTGGGCTTTGCCCTGGAAAACAACTGGGTGAGCCTCAACCTGGAAGGGGTGCAGATAGCGGCCCGCTGGGTGATGCTTTCGGGCTTTCTTTCGGTTTTTCTGAGTGGTAAAAAATAAGAATCATCTTTTATCCATCCCTAAATGCGGGGAGCAATGACTATGGAGGTGCCGCTTCATTTTGTGCAGTTGACCGACCTGCACTGGCAAGCCGACCCGGATTTTATTCTTCGGGATACCTACCATCCCGGCGCAGCTTTGACCGGGTTTGGCAACATTGGCAGGCGCAATCTGAAAAGCCAGACTTTTTGCTTCTGACCGGAGACCTGGCCAATGCCCAGGAACCGGCGGTCTATCAAGACCTGGCCCGCCTGTATTTGCAAGGCTGTTCCTGCCCGGTCTATTGGCTGCCTGGCAACCATGACCTGCCCGAATGGATGCAGAGCCAGGCCCAAAGCCTGGGCCTTAGCCCGGAAAAAACTTTTGTGGCTCGCGGAGTGCGCCTGATTTTGCTCGACAGTGTGGAGCCAAAACGGCAGGAAAGTCATGGCTGGCTGAGCCAGGCCGAGCTTTCATTTTTAGCAGATACCTTGCGCCGGAGTAAGGAAGAAGCGGTGGTGGTGGCACTCCACCATCCGCCCCTTTGTGTGGGCTGCGATTGGATGGATGCCCTTCGCCTGCAAAATGAAGAAGATTTTCGGGAAATCATTTTTCGCTACCCGGCGGTGCGGGCCGTGCTTTTTGGCCATGTCCATACCGAGATAGACCAAAGCGAAAAGGGCATTCGGTTTCTGGCCACGCCCTCTACCGCCTATCAGTTTAAAATAGCCCCCGAATTTGCTTTTGATGAATTGCCCCCGGGCTATCGCCGCCTTTGGATTGAAGCCACCGGCAAGCTCCGCACAGAGGTAGTACGGGTCTGAGCCAAGACTCATATTTATTCCTCATAGGCCCAATCCACCCCATTTTTTAAATCTTTGACAATCAGGCCCGCCGATTTGAAATATTCCCGGATTTTATCCACCGTTTCGTATTGTTTTTGGGCTTTGGCCGCCGCATAGAGCGTCAGTAGGCCCTCTATCAGGCCTTCATTTTCGTTTACTTTCTCTTCGCCCAGGCCCAGAATGTCCACCGTGAAGTGGATAAAAGTATCTCGCATCCGGGCAAAAGTTTCGGGCGAAATTTCGGCCAGGGTTTCGGGGGCCAGGGAAAAGGCATTGATTTTTTTGACCAGATTGGCCAGTTGGCCCAACACCATGGCCGTATTGAAATCATCATTCATTCCCCGGTGGATATTGTCGCAAAAACCGTGAATCTGTTCTTCCAGTTTTGGGTTAAGATTCCCGGGTGAAGCAGGGTAGCTCAGTTTTTGCAAAAGACGCAGGCTATTGATAAGGCGTTTGTAGCCTTTGCGGGCGGCCAGCAGGGCCTCGTTAGAAAAGTCTAGGGTACTGCGATAGTGGGCTTGCAGCACAAAAAAGCGCACCGTCATGGGAGAGTAGGCCCGCTCCAGCACCTGGTTTTGCCCATTGAAAAGTTCTTCCAGGGTGATAAAATTGCCGGCGGACTTGCTCATCTTGGCCCCATTGATGGTAATCATATTGTTGTGTAGCCAATAGCGGACGGGGTTGTGGTCTGTTGCTGCTTTCGACTGGGCGATTTCGCACTCGTGGTGGGGAAACATCAGGTCCATTCCCCCGCCGTGAATGTCAAAAATTTCGCCCAGGTATTTGGTGCTCATCACGGAGCACTCCAAGTGCCAGCCCGGAAAGCCATTGCCCCAGGGCGAAGACCAACGCATAAGGTGTTCGGGAGAGGCATTTTTCCAGATGGCAAAATCGGCTGGGTAGCGTTTTTCTGACTGGCCCTCCAGGTCGCGGGTATTCTCGAGTAGCTCATCCAGGACCCGCCCCGACAAAATGCCGTAGTGCTCTTTTTCGTTATAGCGGCGCACATCAAAATACACCGAGCCATTGGCTTCATAGGCCAGTCCGGCATCCATGATGCGTTGCACCCATTCTATTTGCTCCAGAATATGACCCGAGGCCACCGGCTCAATATCGGGCCTTTGCACATTGAGCGCATCAATGACCTCGTGGTATTTGCGGGTATAGAGATGCACAATTTCCATGGGCTCAAGCTGTTGAAGTTTGGCCTGGCGCGAAATCCGGTCTTCGCCTTCGTTGGTATCCCCCAGCAAATGGCCTACATCCGTGATGTTGCGCACATAGCGCACCTGGTAGCCCAGGTAAGCGAGGTAGCGCTTCACTACATCAAAAAAAATGGCCGGGCGGGCATTGCCAATATGGGGCAGGTTATAGACCGTAGGGCCGCACACATACATCCCCACAAAAGGCGGATGCAAAGGCTCGAATATTTCTTTTTGCCCCGTGAGGGTATTGTGAACTTTCAGAGGGGGGATGACTGCTTCTTTGCGCACGGGTTTATGGGGTTTAATAACAAAATGGCTTTCAAAAAGCACCGGGCGCAAAATTAATAATTTTTTGGCTTCTTGGCCGCCGGAAATGGGGTTGCGAAACTGGGGAAGCGGGCATGGCTAAACATTTGGGTACACAGGCTGTGTTTTAGTGCTTTTTGCACCATTGAAATTTGCCCCTTCATTTTCATTTTCTTTTTAAGATTTATTTCATCAAGGTTTCGTGAGCATCTTTGAGGAAGCGCAACATTTCTTCTATTTCAAGGTGTCGGATTTCAAAATCCTGCTGAAGCTGAAGGAGGGCTTGCTTTTCGGTTTCATATTGCTGGGCATCGAGGCGGCCCTCGGTGCGTTTTTCTATTTGCTTGCGGTGTTGGGAAAGCTGTTTTTGGAACTGGGCCAGGTGCTTTTGGTGGGCACGGAGAATTTCAACATGGGCCTCGAGGGCTTCGCCGTGCTGGGCCAGGAGGGGGTCAGAGGACGAGGTTTTCTTAAATTGGGCCTGCCAGTCTTTGAGTGCTTGTTGCCAGTTCTGGAGGTCTTCTTCAAAGACCTGCTGGGTCTGGAGCAGTTCCTGGTATTCGGCCAGGATTTGGCGGTTTAGTTCCGCATCTCTTGGGTCTGGAGAGGTGCATTTTCCCCACAGTAAAAGAAGCAGGAACGCGATAAAAAACCGTATTATTGGCATACGCAGCTATTTTTCGTGGATTAAGGTTTGCGCTTCAGACATATAATATCAAAACTACATTCATTTTTTTCATCTTGGGCAAAAAATTGCCGAGAAACTTCGGTCCATTCTTCGGGGTGTAAGTGAGGGAAAAAAGCATCGCCTGCCACAGAGACCTGCACTTCGGTAAGATAAATGCACTGGGCCAGGGGCAGAAAAAGGGCATAGATTTCAGCGCCACCAATCACAAACACCTCTTCTTGCGGGGGCAGGGCGGCCAGCAGCGCCTCCTGGCTTGTAAACACCTCCGCCCCCTCGAGAAACAAACCAGGCTGACGGCTCAAAACCAGGTTGCGGCGCTGGGGAAGAGCGCGGCCAATGGCGGTATATGTCTTGCGGCCCATCACTACGCAATGGCCCAAAGTGCGGCTTGACACTTCAAATCAGTGGATAAGCGCCAGGGCAATTGCCCTTCCCGGCCAATGACTCCGTTTTGGGCAACAGCCACTATGAACGATATTTTTTGATTGTGCATAAGTCAATTAGGATTATATAGGTCTAAAAGCTGGGCCAAAGCCGAAAATCCTTTTTATCTTTGTAAATGTTAATTGAAACCCAAGCGAATCAAGCGTGAAATTTGCTGCCATTGATATTGGTTCAAACGGGGCCCGTATGCAAATCAGTCGTGTATTGACGGGCGATGCCGGAGAACTGAGCCCCAAAAGTACCATTTCTTTTAAAAGAATAGAATATACCCGCTTTGCCCTGCGCCTGGGTAAGGATGTGTTTTATCACCAAAAAATCACAGACGACAAAAAGGAAAAACTCCTCAAGCTCTGCCAGGTCTTTAAGCTGCTCATGGAACTGCACGAGGTAGAGGATTATCTGGCTTTTGCCACTTCGGCCTTCCGCGAAGCAGTCAACAGCACCGAGGTCGTCAAGCTCCTCCTCAAGCAAACAGGGATAAGCCTCGAAATCATTGACGGGCAGCAGGAAGCCGCCATTTTGGGGCAGGCGGTGCGTAATGGGCTCGAGAATGGTAAAAATTACTTGCACATCGACGTAGGCGGCGGCAGCACCGAGCTTAATTTCTACGCCGGGCGCGAAAAAATGGCCTCCCAATCGTTTCGAATTGGCTCTATCCGGGGGGGCAGTACCACCGAAGGCCACCTTGTGATGCCCCAGATGCTGGCCTGGGTGCGCGAAATGAAAGAAACACATTTTGCCGGAAAGAAAATCCTGGCCGTAGGCACAGGAGGCAATATCAATAAAGTCCATACGCTCATCAAGGCCCCCGGGTATTTGCTCGAGCGCGAAGACATCTACACGCTCCGCATCTATTTGGCTCGCTTCTCTTTCAAGCAAAAGGTGCATATCCTGAAGCTCAATCCCGACCGGGCCGATACCATCCTGCCCGCTACCGAAATCTATCTCAACACCATGGAAAGTGCCGAAGCTACCCAGATGCTTGTGCCTAAGGTGGGTTTGAAAGATGGTATGTTGCAGCTACTCTTGCAAAAGAACTTGCCTTTTGAATTGCACGATTTGACATTTATCTGAGCCAGGCAGGTAACAATTTTCCATTGTCGTCTCTCAAAGGCATTGACAAGAACGCAAACATGCTAAAAACTATGCTTTTGAGAAAATCTTGGTACTGGATAGGGCTATTGAGCCTGGGCTTTTGGGGCACAAAACCGGGCCTGGCTCAGCCCCTAGAGGCCCGTGTTTCACGCTATACCCGCTTTTTGCAGGATGAGGGCTGGTCGATAGCTTCCGAAACTTCCAATGAAATACAATTTTGGGAAGATGGGCAAGTTTACCATTGGAGATTACCCAAGACACACAATTCTTTCGGCTGGTTTTGCCCGCCATCTATACGCTGGACGAAGCCCCCTCTGAATGTCAGGTCTTAAAGGTCTGTGAGGAGGTCAATTCACAAATTAAAGTCTGCAAAGCTTTGATTCAAGAAGCAGAAGTAGATTTGGTCTTTGAGCTCCTGCTGGTAAACCCCGAAGACTTCAAATTACTTTTTGCGCGGGCCTTGACGGTTTTACAAACGGCGCGACAATTTTTGAGGAAAAAATTTCTGATTAAAACATATTTTTCGGTATTTGCCAATTATTCACTCACTCTTAAATTTCTTACCAATGAATTTAAAAATGTTACTTGTTGCAGGGGCCTTTATCAGTTTTTTTCTTATTCTTTCTTTGACCGAGGCGCAGGCGCAATTGACCAAAGAAGAACTGCAAAGGATGTATTTGAATCATCTCTCTTCGGAAGGCTTCAGTGGCGAGATTGATGAAGACGGGGATATTAAGTTTAAATATGAAGGGCGAACTTTTTACATTAATGTAACGGATGACGAAATTTTCTTTCGGATGATGCTGCCCAATATTTTGGTCATTGAGAAAAGCGAGCAGCTGGCCCTGGCCCTGATTGCCTGCAATTATGCTTCGGAGCGTACCAAAGTCTGCAAAGCCTATATCATCAAAAATGAGCGGGTTTGGCTTTCCTTCGAAAGCTATATTCCCAAGCCCCAAGATTTTAAGCAGATTTTTACCCGGGCTCTTTCGGCTATGCAAACTTGTCTCAACTATTTTAAGGAAAAATACAATCAATAGCCCATTCAAAATTGCCAAAAATTAGTTCTCCTAATCCTGGCTTTGATTTCTTTGGCCCTTGTCAGTTTGCTGGCAAGGGTCAATTTTTTTGTAAAGCACCGGGCCACCCTAAGACAAAGGCGAATCGTGCATTAAAAGACACATATTTGGCAAAACATTGCCTAAATTTGAAGTCCGAAACACAATAAAGCTTCGGCCTACTTGAAATTTTTTGTTTTTTATGTCAAAGATTCCCGAAGAAACCCCCATTGATGATGTCATTGCCCTGATTGGCACGCAAATCAAAGAAATACGCCGCGAAAAAGGCCTTACCATCCAAGATTTATCAGAGCTATCCGGGATTAGCAAAGGGATGCTTTCCAAAATTGAAAATGGGCGCACTATCCCCTCGCTCAATACCCTGGCCCTGGTGACCAAATCGCTCCACATTGATTTAAGTCACTTCTTCAATGGCATTGAGAATTATAGTTTTTTTCGCTATATCCTCAAGCGCGAAAATGAATACCAGGTTTTTGAGCGAGAGGAATCACAGGGTTTTTTATACCAATTTATGCTTTCGCGCAAGGTATCTGATTTGGTATTTGAGAGTGTTATTTTGGAATTGGCTCCCGGGGCAAACCGCAAAAAAATCAGCACCGATGCCTATGAGTTTAAATACATCCTGGAAGGCCAGGTAGAATATCATATCGGCGAGGAGGTAGTAATTTTGCAAAAAGGTGATTCCCTCTTTTTTGATGGACGCATCCCGCACGTGCCCCTCAATCCTTTTGAGGAAACCGTGCGTATCTTGGTGATATACCTTATGTTGCCCCAAGAAAAAGCCCCCTCTGAGAAAAGCTAATGCAGGCCTGACTTGTTTGCGGATGCAGGTTAGATTTTATGCAAACGTTTGCGGGAAAAATTCAAAAAAATCAGCTTTTCCCGTGCTTTTCTGAAAGTACTCGTAGGCTTCGTTGATTTTTTGGCACAATTGCTTGGCATATTCTTGCTTTTGCGGGTCGGAGGCAAAGCGGTCGGGGTGATATTTTTTCATGGCTTGCTTATAGGCGGCTTTGATTTGCTCAAAGTCTGCTCCGAAGGCTACTTCCAGGGCCTCGTAGTATTTTTTCTCGGGAGAATTATGGCTCTTCTGAAAACCTCCGTGGCTTTCGCCCTGTTGGTGCTGCCCGCCCGTGTTGCGAAATTGCGAACGGCGCTCCTGCCGATGCTTCCATTGACTTTGGGCATTTTGTGGGGCGGCCTCGGGTTCAGGCGTAAAGAGGTCTTGCATTTTTTGCCACCAGCCTGAGTCCAGGCTTTGGGAATGGTTGTCGTCGTATTTTCCCAAAAAATCATTAAGCTCAATTTTGAGAAATTGGAGAAAGCGATCACTTAGGGCCATATTTTTTTGGTTAAGAATAGGAAATATTTATGTATAAAGATAAACAAAAAGAAGCAAATCTCATTTCTTTGCCCGAAAATTTAATTTTAGGATGGATTTTTTTGCTTAAATCTTAGAGCTTCATTTGCCTAAACCCGCATTTCGCAATTCAAAAAAAATCGGTGTAGTTTTGCCCACATGGAATTGATAGAAGTAATCCCTGGAAATGCGCCTCTGGAAAAAGACTTTTTGCATCTTCCTTTGGAAATTTACCGAAATGACCCCCACTGGATTCGCCCGCTGGACAAAGACGTGGCCTTGGTCTTTGACCCCAATAAGAATCCCTGCTTTGGGCATGGGGAATTGACCCGCTGGCTGCTCAAAAATGCACAAGGGCGGACTATTGGCCGGATTGCGGCCTTTTATGATGAGCGCACGGCCCGGGCGGGCAATGAACAACCGACCGGAGGCCTGGGTTTTTTTGAATGTATTGAAGACCAAAAGGCCGCCAACCGGCTTTTTGAGGCGGGGCAGACCTGGCTGCAAAGCCGGGGCATGGAAGCTATGGATGGGCCGATTAACTTTGGAGACCGGGCCCGCTGGTGGGGGCTGCTGGTCAAAGGATTTCAAGACCCCAATTACTGCACCAATTACAACCCGCCCTATTACCAGGCTTTGTTTGAAGGCTATGGCTTCCAGGATTATTTTCAGCAATATACCTACCACCGGCGCATAGACGGGCCCAGGCTGGGTGAAGCCTTTTATGCCAAGGCCGAGCGTTTGCGCCGTAATCCATCCTATACCTTTAGTCATATTGAAAAGAGCCGCTTGGAACACTATGCCGAGCAGTTTCGCACCATCTATAATGCGGGCTGGGTGAAGCATGCCGGGGTAGCCGAAATGAGCCCCGAAGAAGCCCGCGCTTTGCTGGCCCAGCTTAAACCCGTGATTGACGAAAGACTGATTTGGTTTGCCTACTACAATGAATCGCCCATTGCCTTTATTGTGATGATACCTGAACTCAACCAGCTTTTTCGCTTTGTGAATGGTAAGCTCAATTGGTGGGGCAAGCTCAAGTTTGTGTATCACCGTTGGCGGGGGCAGGGCAAAAAAATCCTGGGCTTGGTTGTGGGGGTTGTGCCCCGGTTTCATGGGCGGGGCCTGGAAAGTGCCTTGATTGCCGAGTTCTCGCGGGTGGCCTATGACCAAAGTTTCCCTTATGAAACACTGGAGTTTAATTGGGTAGGCGATTTTCATCCCACCATGATGCACGTGTACGAAAACCTGGAAGCCGAGATTTCTAAGGTACATATCACCTACCGAAAGCTTTTTGATGCCCAAAAGCCCTTTAAGAGGCATCCGGTCATCAAATAATTTTTCCAAAACCGGGGTATTTTGCTAAAAATAACTTACTTTTAGCAAAACACCCAAATCGCAACGCTATGTCAGCAATGCTTAGCCTTACCGAGGAGGACTACCTCAAGGCCATTTATCACCTTTCCGAACTTGCGCCCGAGCGCGGCATTAGCACCAATGAGATTGCCCGCAAGATAGACCTGAGCGCGGCCTCGGTGAGTGATATGCTCAAAAAACTGGCACAAAAAGATTTGATTCATTATGTCAAGTATCAGGGCGTAACCCTGACTGAAATGGGCCGCCAGCAAGCACTTTATCTGGTGCGCAAACACCGCCTCTGGGAAACTTTTTTGGTAGATAAACTGCATTTCTCCTGGGACGAAGTCCACGAAATTGCCGAACAGCTCGAGCATATTCAATCCCGTACGCTCATTGAAAGGCTAGATGCTTTCTTAGATTATCCCAGCTTTGACCCCCACGGCGACCCTATTCCAAATCAAAAGGGTGAAATTATTGCCCAAAATCGCATTTCTCTCAAAAATGCGCCCCTTTCCCAGCCTTTGCAAGTGATTGCCGTAGAAGAAACTTCCCCCTTATTTCTCAAACATCTCAACAAGCTTCGCATCCAGATTGGAACGGCCCTCAGGGTGCTCGATCGTAGCGCGTATGACGAATCGCTGGAGATAGTGCTCTCGGAGGATAAAGTACTGATGATATCAAAGGATGTAGCCGAAAATATTTACGTAGCGCGGCAGTAAGAAAGAAATAGCTGGTTTTAGCATACTAAATTTCGCTTTGTCCGTTAGTCTGCAAATAATAAAGTGAAAATAATCCTATGCAAAAATCTCTTATGCTCGTGATGCTGGTCAGCGGACTGGCATTGGGGCCACTAATGGCGCAGCAAACCGTTCGGCTCGAGGAAGCCCTGGCCCAGAAGATGGTACTGGCCCATTTTGCCGGTAATGATGCCAGCGTGCATTATTTAAAACCCTTAGAGGTACATTTCAAAAACCAACTGGCCACGGCTTTGCAAGTGCAAATTGCCCCCGGC
>JAAUUB010000297.1 GCA_012031215.1 Microscillaceae bacterium
GAAAAAAATTTGGAGATGTCGATTTGTTTTTTTGGTTTGCCTATCTTCGACAGGAAGCAATGGGATGACCTCAAGCCGGCAGGGGTTAAACTAGTTTTTCCTCGCTAAGATAGGCTTTGCCACAGGGGCAGGGCTTAGGTTACATACTTCTAACATTTTGATTACAATGAAAAAACAACTTAAAAAATCAGTTTGGTTTTTTACCTTTGGTCTATGTATGTTAGCTACACCACTTTCTTTTGGAAACGACCCCTATTCAGCAGAAGGTTTTGCATCTCTCGGTCCAATAGGCTGTATCAATAGGCCGGGAGAAAATAGAGGTCTTTGCGAAGTTTATTCGGATAACAATACTTTAGATTTTAGGTGCAGGTTAAATGTACTTGCTTGGCGTTATGACTGTGTGTCCGCAATGTGATTTTATTCTCTATATTATTCAGCTATTTGTAGAATAGCTGAATAATATTTTTTTAAAAACAATAAATATGAAAAAAAACGTCATTTTATTTCTTTGTTTTGCATACTTCTTTGTTTCTTGTGAAGAGAAGAATGAAATTAAAATCATTCCTAATCCTAAACCAATTGATTTTAGACAATCAGTTTCGCTAAAACTAGGTAAAACATTAAGAATATCTCTTGATTCACTTACCGCAAAGCCCTATAAAAACATAAATATCTATGAAGATACTGAAGCGAATAAGGATTATTTACACTTCTTTAATCCTAATAATTATCAAATTTATTTTTATGATTTAGCTACTGAGGAATTAGCTTTCACTATTAAATTGGAAAGTGAAGGAGAAAACGGGATTGGGAAAAATATAGAAGCTTATCAAATCAAAAACCTTGATTCTATATTTGTATATAATTATCCTGCTGAACTATCCATAGTAAATCGTCAAGCAAAAAGGCTTATTACACTTCGTGTGCTTGATACTTCAAAAAGAAATACTCGACTCATCATTCCCGCACCCGAGATAAGTGTAGCTTCACCTATAATTTTTAGAGATAACGTGTTGATAATGAATGGCTACATAGGGGGAGAGCTAGAAGATGAAAATGCTTACAATCGCCCCTTTGTGGTTTATTATAATTTGAAGACTCAAAAACTGAGTTATGGGGCTAGTTATACAGAAGCTTACCAAAATGCAAATTGGGGAGGAGGCAGATTGAGATATTCTTATGCTACCTATAATTCAGATAAAGAATTGATAGTTTATAGTTTACCTGTAGAACACTATCTTCATAGCTCAAAAGATGGCAAAAATTTGGAAAAGCATTATGCAGGCAGTAAGTACTTTGATGAGATTGTTTCTTTGGATGAGCCCAAAAGCAGACCCCTTGAAATGTGGGATTCCTTTGCCGCTTATTTAGAGAGACCTTCTTATTCACATGTTATCTATGATAAATACCGTAAGGTATATTACAGATTGGCAGAGTTACCCATTGCTAAATTCCAAAAAGATGCAAATCCTGAGAAAATGGTAAAGCGATTTTCGGTTATAATATTAGATGATGAATTTAGGTATTTAGGTGAAAGACTAATGCCATCTCATTACAATAAGTGTTTGTTTGTGTTAAGAGAAGGACTTGGCTTTGTGAAATATATCAAAAATGGAGGAGAAGATGAAGCAGTGTTTGATATTTTCAAAGTTGTCAAAAAAAATGAAAAATAAGTCATTCTATTTTTTGGGCTTATTATGCTGTGTTTTTGCTTGCCAGCCCAGTGTCCACCCTCAAGAGGCAGCGCTACTCCGCGTGTTAGATGCGCTGGAGATTCCTTATCAATCGCAAGACACATTGCAATGTATGGTCATACCCAATGGAGGCTGTCAGGGCTGTATCAGTAGTGCCGAGGCTTTTGTAATGGAACAGATTGACAAAGATTCCTCCTTATTTGTGATTTTTACTGCGGTTCAGTCTCAAAAAATCCTCAAAGCCAGGTTAGGTAAACTACGCTCCCACCCCCAAATCAGAATAGACCGAGAAAATCAAATCACCGCGCAAGGTTTACATACCATCTATCCAATCACGTATCGTCTTGCCGGAGGAAAACTATTCCAAACTCAGGCCTCAGACTTTAAAAATATCCCTTAATGGCTTGCGCTAAACGAAAAATTTTTTTACTTTTGGAATAAAGAAATTAAAGCCAGAATGCCATCGAGTACCGCCAAAATTGAAAAATGCTTTATCTATCCCGCACTTTTGCAAGCCTCAAAACTTAGAAGAGCAGCCCGCCTCCCAATCCCTCCTCAACATCGCTCAAAATCCTCTCAAGGGAGCACCCATATTCCTTTCTTCCGGGGTGGGGATGTTTTGGCTTGCCTGTTTTCCTTTTCTTAATTGCCTGCGCCGGGGCAAGCTCGGAAACGGAAGAAACTACGGCAAAAAAAAATGCCTCGCCAGAAACACTAAGCGATAATAAAACAGAAATACAAGTGGCAATGCTCAAACGCCAGGCATTTGAATACAAAATAGCGATGCAAGGCAAAATAGAAGCAACCGCCAGCAGCCAGGTGCGCAGTAAACAAGCAGGCTTGATTCAAAAATTATACATCCGCAATGGCCAACAAGTGAGGGCTGGACAGATACTTGCCGAGCTAGACCGCGCCGAACTTGTGCTTGCCCTTGAAAAAGCCCGCAACCAAGTAGCCGCCCGCAAAGCCGATTACCAAGACCGCCTCATCCGGCAACGCATTGACATTCAAAAAGAAGAAGAACTTTCCCCTGAACTAAGGCAGGGTTTTCGGATTAGCTCAGGCTTGGCCGATGCCGAAATTGCCCTCCGCGAAGCCGAGCTCAATCTCAGCTACGCCACCCTCAAAAGCCCCATAAAGGGCACAGTGGCCAACGTTGAGATCAAAACTTTTCCGTACATCAGCCCTGACAAGCCGCTCTGCACGGTCTATTCAGCCGCGCAATTGGAGGTAGTAGGGGAAGTACTTGAAAGTGAGGTGGGGCAGCTAACTCAAGGACAAAGAGCCATTGTGCAAACTGTAATGGGCGAAAAAAGCTACGAGGCAATATTGCAAGAAATCAATCCTTTGGTAAATGAAAAAGGCTTAGTAAAAGTGCGTTTGAAGCTACTTACTTCGGAGGGCTTGCTCCTGGGAATGAACGTGCAGGCACAAATCATTGTGCCTCGTCGGCAGACCTTGGTGGTGCCCAAAGAAGCCGTAGTCATTCGCTCTGGAAAAAAGGTAGTTTTTACCGCAGAAAAAGGATTGGCAAAGTGGAATTATGTAGAAACGGGCCTGGAAAATGAACAATCCGTAGAAGTCATCAAAGGGCTGCAAGCAGGACAGCAAGTCATCGTCGATAACAATCTTCAACTTGCCCACGATGCCCCCGTGAAGGTACGGGACAAGCCATAACCGATTAAAAAGTGAGGGTCGCTATAAAGCACACGCCACGCCGGCCAGGTGGCTGATGGCGCATTT
>JAAUUB010000091.1 GCA_012031215.1 Microscillaceae bacterium
CCTCTATCAGCACTTTATATCCTCAGGCGCTCACCATAGATGAGCTTGATACTCAGCTGCAGCCTTTGGTGGATGATGATTATTACCATATTAAAAGATACGTTTGGGAAAGAAAGACCTTTCAATACTTTGATAATTTAGCGCATATCTATATTATTGAGCTACACCCTTTCAATGGGCAGGCAATTGTGGTAGAAGTAGAGATTACAACTACTTTTTGATATTACTGATTATCAACTCGTTCTGGTTTTCGGTTACGTCAATAAGCATAGCCCAAAGGCAAACTGCTCGCTCAGGTCTCCTTTCGGGCATATTTTTTCTGATGCAGCCGGGAAATGGGTATGGATAAAAGGAGGCCAAGCCGGGGTAAGCGGCTTTTTGGGCCTCTCCGGGCTTGCGCTTGCTTTTTTGTAGGTTTTGCCTGGTATTTCCAATTTTTTTGGGCATCTTGCCTACGTCAATCATTTATTCACTTCATTCAAACAAAAAATGCAATCTTTTCTTAGTAAAATGAAAAATGGGGGGGGATTTGTTTCGCCCTCTGCCTGTTGTGGCTCAGCGCCTGTAGCCCAGAGCAGGAACTGCCCCAGCCTCAGGGCCCTTGGGCCAAAGTGCAGCAATGGTATGCGCAGCAAAATGCCTTAAACAAAAACAGTAGTACCTACTTCCACCCTCAGTGGGGCGAAGGCCAACTCCAAACCCTGGCCGATGGCTCCCAACTCGCCCTCTTTCCTGTTCATCGGGAGGTAGCCGTGCAGTACTATGAAGTGGGCTTTGTACGGAGCTTGGTCATTCATCTGGATGCTCAGGGTGAGATTCTTTCGGGTAAAATCCTGGAAATGGTGGGGGGCAAAGCCTACCGGCCTGCCCACAAAGACGAACTGGCTCCTAAGCATTGGGAGGGTGTTCTACTTATAAATAAAGCCTTAGCCTGGGATTATTTTGTCAATTTAAATTTACTGGACAAATCAGGGGGATTCTTAGCTTTACTATTGACCTTGAAAATTGCACAGCAGATTTTAGCTTTTCCAAATATACAAGCCATCTTCTTACTTTTGAGAATAGTTGTTTTTGGGCCACTGTACAAAATTTGTGTAGTGATGAAAGTCTTACCATTTATTTGGCCTGCCAAAACCAAGAGAGGAAGCCGCTTTTGAAAGGAGATTAAAAATCAGCGCATCTTTTTTAAATGGCAGAACGCTTATTTTTTTGTATTTTGCAAACACTTTATTTCATTTTTTTCTCAAAAAAAATTCCTGACCTAATGAATCCATTAAACTTGCTCCTCCTGGCCTTTGCTTTTTTGATAATGCCCATCGCAAAAGCCCAAAAGCCTGCTTTCTCAGAAAAAGCCCTGGTCCTTGAGACTGCCACTGGCAAGCTCTACGGAACGCTGACCCTCCCCAAGAAAAAGTCTCAAAAGGTGGCCTTGCTCATTGCAGGCTCAGGCCCCACCGACCGCAATGGCAACAATCCGGTGATGCCCAACAATTCGCTCAAAATGCTGGCCGAAGACCTGGCCGCAGAAGGCCTGGCCGTATTGCGCTACGACAAAAGGGGCGTGGCCGAAAGCACCGGGGCGGCCACCGCCGAAGCCGACTTGCGTTTTGAACACTACATTGCGGATGCAGTTGCCTGGGGGACAATTCTTAAAAAATACAGAAGGCTTTGCCGAGGTAGTCGTGATGGGGCACAGCGAAGGCTCTTTGGTGGGGATGTATGCCGCCCCGCAGATTCCCGCCCGGGGATTTGTATCACTGGCCGGGGCGGGAGAAAAGGCCGACCAGGTTTTGCGCAAGCAACTGGCCAGCCAACCCGATTTTGTCCGCAATGAGGCCTATGCCCTCTTGGACAGCATGGTGGCCGGGCAGCTTGTGCCCGATGTGAAGCCCTACCTCAATGCTTTGTTTCGCCCCAGTGTACAGCCCTACCTGATTTCCTGGTTTCGGCACGACCCCCAGCAACAAATTGCCACTCTTACGATGCCTGTTTTATTGGTCCAGGGCACTACTGATATTCAGGTAGAAACGCCGCAGGTTGAAATGCTGGCCAAAGCCCAGCCCAAAGCACAAGTGCAGGTAATAGCAGGAATGAACCATATCCTGAAAAAAGCCCCGGCTGAGCGCGACGAAAACATCAAGACCTACAGCCAGCCCGATTTACCACTGCATCCCGATTTAATACAGCACTTACGGACCTTTTTACAGCCCTGAGCCACCGCCTTATTTGAATTTATTCTTCAAAGCCGCCAACTTCGCCTGAAAGTCATCTTCCGGCGCGGGCTGGGGCTTGGCGGGTGAAGGGGCTGTTTTCTTGGCCGGCTGGGGTTTTTTTTCCTTCGGTTTTGTCGTTGCGGGGGCCGTGCTTTTATCGGGCGTATCTCCCAGCATAGACAAAGCAATCCGGCGGCGGGCCACCTCCACTTCGGTTACCGTTACCAGCACTTTCTGGTGCACTTTCACCACTTCGTGCGGGCTTTTGATAAATCGATGGCTCATCTGGCTGATATGCACCAGCCCATCCTGATGCACTCCAATATCTACAAAGGCTCCAAAATTAGTAATATTGGTAACGATGCCATTGAGTTGCATCCCTGTCCGCAGGTCTTCTATGCTATGAATGCCTTCGGCAAATGTAACGGCTTCAAACTGCTCGCGGGGGTCTCGGCCCGGTTTGGCCAGTTCTTCCCGAATGTCGTGGAGGGTGGGCAATCCAACCGTCTCATTTACATACTTTTTGAGGTCAATTTTTTTGCGGAGTGCCGCATCTTGCATCAGGTCGGCTACTGTGCAGTCCAGGTCTTTTGCCATTTGGGCTACAATGGCATAGCTTTCGGGGTGAACCGCGCTGGCATCCAAAGGATTGGCCGATTCCCGAATGCGCAAAAAACCCGCCGCCTGCTCAAAGGCCTTCTCGCCCAGGCGAGACACTTTTTTGAGGGCCTCGCGGGAAGGAAAAGCCCCGTTTTTGTCGCGGTATTCCACAATGTTTTTGGCCAGTTGAGGTCCCAGGCCCGAAACATAGGTCAGCAACTCTTTACTGGCCGTATTGACTTCCACCCCTACCGAGTTGACACAACTCGATACCACTTCGTCGAGACCCTTTTTGAGCAGGTTTTGGTCCACATCGTGCTGATATTGGCCCACTCCGATGGATTTGGGGTCAATCTTGACCAGTTCGGCCAGGGGATCCATCAGGCGACGCCCGATAGAAACGGAGCCCCGCACCGTGATGTCGTAATCGGGAAATTCATCGCGGGCCACCTCGGAGGCGGAGTAAACGGAAGCTCCGCTTTCATTGACCATCACCACCAAAATGGCGGGCGGCAAGCCAATGCTTTTTATAAAAGCTTCTGTTTCGCGGCTGCCGGTGCCATTGCCAATGGCGATGGCTTCAATTTGAAATCGGATACAGAAATTTTGGATGGCTTCGGTGGCTTGGGTGCGGCGGCGGTCAGGGTAAATCACGTCGTGGTGCAAGAGCTTGCCCTGTCGGTCGAGGCATACCACTTTACAACCCGTCCGAAAGCCGGGGTCAATGGCCAATACATTCTTTTGGCCCAAGGGGGCAGAAAGCAAAAGCTGGCGGAGGTTATCAGCAAACACTTTAATGGCTTCTTCATCTGCCTTTTGTTTGGATAAAAGCCGCACCTCGGTTTCCATCGAGGACTTGAGCAGTCGCTTGTAAGCATCTTTTACGGCCAGTTCCATGTGCTCGGTTGTGGCATTGCGGGCCGTGATGAACTGGCGCGCCAGGGTTTCGATGGCTTCTTCATCTTCGGGGCTCAGGTCTAGGGAGATAATCATTTCTTTTTCGGCACGCCGCAGCGCCAGCACCCGATGAGAGGGGGCTTCACTGATTTTTTCTTCCCATTCAAAATAATCCTTGTATTTCTGGCCTTCTTCTTCTTTGCCCGGAATGACTTTGGCTTTGTAAGTACCCTTTTGGGTAAAAATATGCCGGATGGCGGCCCTGGCCTGCTGGTCTTCGTTGATGCGCTCGGCGATGATGTCGCGCGCCCCTGCCAGGGCTTCCTCGAGCGAACTTACCCCTTTTTCGGCATCGATATAGGCCTGGGCTTCGGCTTCCAGGTCAAAGTTTTGCTGGTTAAAAATCTTTTCGCTCAGGGGCTCCAGGCCTTTTTCGCGGGCAATGGTGGCGCGGGTGCGGCGCTTGGGTTTGTAAGGCAGGTACAAATCTTCCAGCACACTCATCGTTTCGGCGGCTTCTATCTGGGCCTTGAGTGCATCGCTAAGTTTGCCCTGCTCCTCGATGGTTTTAAGAATTGTTTCGCGGCGTTTGTCCAGTTCACGAAGCTGGGCCAGGCGGTCGCGAATTTGGGCGATGGCTACCTCATCCAGGCTACCAGTAGCTTCTTTGCGGTAGCGGGCTATGAAAGGGAGGGTGGCATCATTGTCAAGTAAGAGGGCCACCGCGGCTACCTGTTCGGTTCGCAGGCCCAATTCCCGGGCAATTTTCTGAAAATGAGGATGATCCAGCATGGACAAACGTAAAAGGTAGTTTTGTTTAATTCAGTAGCAAAGTTAAGAAAATATCGCTTTTCTTCTCAAATATTGAGCAAAAAGAAGAGGGCTTTTCAGCGCCTGCGCCGATAGTGTCGGGCCCACCATACCAGGAGCCCCCCTAGCAGTATTCCGGCAATGGCCAGAAGATTTTTGTAGATTTCGCCGGGGCCGTCCGGGACTGCGGGCGAACTGGGCGCTTGTGCCTGGGCGATTCCCCAATCAAGCAACAGCCCCCCTAGGAGGAGGAAAACCAGCCTACTGCCAAGTGCCAAAGACATTGCCCCCAACAAGGGAAGTGAACACTGGGGTTTGAAGAACATACCAAATCTCATAAGCATTCATAAAATGCCCGCAAATTTAAACCATCTCGCCCGATTGCAAAATGCTGTGGGCTTATTTTTGGATAAGACCGGAAAGATTGAGCAAAAAACACATCAAGATAAGAGCACAGGGGCGTACAGGCCGATTAGTTGCCCTTGACCAAGCGAAATGGAAGCCGCTTTTGGTTAAGCACCCGGGCAAGGGCAGGCGTATCCTGCACGACATAAAGGTGGTGGCGGTATTTTTGTGTTTTGTAGTCCGTACGAACAAAGTCATTCATATCAATAAGAAGCCCATTGGTTTGTTCTTTGATTTCGTGTATGTCTTTGAAATAGTACGATTGAAAATTCCCTTGTTTGAGGGGATTAGTGAAAAAAAAGCGCATATTGGTGTAGCCCTAATAGGACGCTGGAGCCAGTTTTTGGATTTGATAATATTCGTAGCAAAGGGGACCGACCTTTGCCAGACACAAGAGGGGTATGAGCATCGGTCAAGGCTATGAACAGTTGGGGATTTTACACCCTAATTTTTCAGTTTAGCACAGACCTTTGTTTTTATATTTGTATTTTTGTTTTAGTACCTTTAGCCCAATTGTTTATAGCCAATGTTGGGCATAGTTGTTTTTTTTCCGTAAGCTGTTAATTAGTCACCGCCATTACCCAACTTTTGTCAAATCCGAGTGTTTCTAGCACTTGTTCTTTGTCCAGTTTTTTGGGTTGTTTTATTCGTATTATCAATCGCTTTTCAGGGACTTCTTCAATGATTGTAAACTGTGAGCCGTGCGGTTGCCAAGTAAACCGATGTTCGCCTGATTTCTTGTCAAATCCAGTCAGGTTGTTGTTTTTGTTCCACTTCCAATTAAAAAGCTCGTGGTCATAAAGAATGGTATCAAATTCAAAAACGACCACTTCGGTAAGGTCGTTGGACTTTATCAAAACTACTGTCCGTAAGTGTTTGAATTTCTCTCTTATTGCCGAAACTCGTTCATTCCAAATGTCCAAAACAAGTTTTCCAATTAGGCTTGGGTCGGCATTTGTGTCTATACGCTCGCCATAGGAGTAAACTGGCGAATTTCTGCCCGAAATCAGGCGTACTTTCTCTTGGTTGGCTGGTTTGGTCGATTTTATCGTTTTTGCCCCCCAAGCCGTGTTTCCCATCACAACATCATCCAGTCCAACATTTGACGGCTTCCAATCTGCGCCAATGCAATTGGCAAAAATGTTTTCCCATTCCGAACCTTCCAGTTCGGGTTTTTCTTTGGAAGCCAACAGATAAACAAGTTCTTTGCCAAGATGAAACGGAAAGTCTTTTGGAAATTCGTTTAATGGAAATGCTGAAACCGATTTGTTTACCGTCCGTAGTTTTGGTGATTTTCTATTCTCTGCCATACTCAACTTCGTATTCTCTCAACACTGAAGCCATATCCATTGTGCTTGCCACATACGGTAAGAGTTTTAAAATTACTGCTTTTACGATATTTACGGGAACCGCATTTCCTGCTTGTTTTTTCGCTTGACTGTCGGTTACGACAATTTTATAACTGTCGGGAAAGCCTTGTAAGCGGAACATTTCCCTTGGGGTTAAGCGCCTTTCGCCATTTACGAGCAGGTAGTTGTATGATGCACCTGCACGCAAAGCACAGGAAAACGGATAACTGCAAATGTTACCGGCTTTGTTTTCGTGCCAAATGGAAAGTTTGTAAGCAGATTTGTGGCTTGCTTTGCGTTTCTCTCTTATGTAGTTGGAAGCGTAGTGTCTTTTGTCTACGCGTTTTTCCAAAATTTCTTCAAGCGGTTTAAATGGATGAATAGGCGAAGGAAAAGAAAACATTATGGGTTCACGATGTCCAACGATAATCACTCTTTCTCTTTTTTGTGGAAGTCCATAATCCAAAGCGTTCAGAACGGCATACTGGACGTGATAGCCCAACTCTTGCAAGGTTTTTACGATTGTTTTGAGCGTTCTTCCTTTATCGTGTCCAACAAGTTGCTTTACATTTTCCAAAACGAACGCTTTGGGTTGTTTGTGTTTCAAAATCCTTGCGATGTCAAAAAACAAGGTTCCCCGAATGTCGTTAAATCCTTGCATTTGCCCAATTATGCTAAATGGTTGGCAAGGAAATCCTGCTAAAAGTATATCGTGGTCGGGAATTTCTTTTTCGTCAATTTTGGTAATGTCGCCCGCTGGTCGATGTCCAAAATTGGCTTCATAACTATCTTGGCAATAGCTGTCGATGTCAGACGAAAAAACGCATTCAGGAATCAAATCATTTTCAAAACAGGCTTCGTCCATTGCCTGCCGAAAACCGCCAATACCGCAGAAAAGGTCTATAAATTTTATTCTTTCCATTTTATCCACTTGTTTATTCGTTCAAAGTCACAGTTTTCTGTTAAATTGTCGGTGTCAGTTATTTTAAAAGTTATCCAGTTTTGATGTTGATAATGGGGTTCGGTCACAATTATGCCCACCCATCGGTTTCCCGAAAAGAAAAATCCATCCACCATTAAAATCCCAAGTGTAAACAAGCTGAGAGCCCGCAGAATAAGTTTTATACGCTTGAGTTTTTCTCGTGCCACAAGTTGCCCGCCTTCACGCGAAAAGGAGTGCAGCACTTCTATCGCCTCTCCTTCTACCAGCAGGGCCTTTACCTTGGGCACTAAATTTTCCTGCATCATCTTGGACTTTACAGGTTGGATGATTGAGCCGAACAAAGGCTAATTTCAAGAAAAATGAAAAGCTGTCTTTCTTCAGGCTTCCTGATGCATTTTCAAATCCTGGATTTCATGCTCAATACGCTCAAAAGCTTGTTTGAGATGGTCGGCGGGGTCATATTCTTCGGGAAAATCGCGGCTGATGAAAGCCGTGAACCGCCAGATTTCGCGAATGTCCGAAACCGGGATTTCGTAAGGTTCATAGGCCAGGTTGGTAGATTTGAGCAGGATGGTTCCCCTTTCTCCTATTTTATTGTAAAGCTTTTTGAAAACAATGCCGTCGCTGTCGCTCACCACGATATAAGAATGCCCGTCGCGAACCTCTTCAAATTTTTCCACCCATTCTCCGATGACGATGCTTTTGTCGGGCAGGGGCAGCATAGAATCTCCACTGATTTCAAAGGCGCGGTATTGGCGGCTTTTTCCAGGAAAGGCAGTTGGTAGTGGGGCAGATTTTGCAGGTATTTATCATCGCCAAAGCCCCGGGTATAACCGGCAGAGGCTTTTTGGGGTACCAGGCTTACCTGCTTGCCCAGGCTAGATACGGATTTGACCGACACCAGGCGCAAGCGTCGCCCGGAGGCATACTGGGAAAGCTCGCGTTTGTGCTCGATTTCTTTTTCGTCCACATTGACCAGGTCCAGATTGGTCAGGTTTTCTATCGAAACGCCAAAATATTCCGAAATCTTGGTAAGTGTGCTGATATTTGGCTCGGCCCGTCCGTCTTCATAAGAAGAAATCACACTTCGGGTAAGCCCCAATACCAGGGCTAGCGCATCTTGGGTTTGCCGCTGGTTTTGACGACGCAAATGTTTAAGATTTTTGCTAAAATAGAGGGTGTTTTCCATTTACTCACCAAGATTAGTTACATATTTTGAACATTGACAACAAATTTAGCAACAAAAAAAATACTGTCCAAATTTTTCTCGACAAATTTGCCAACAATTTCAATTTTTTGTGAGCAAAATCAAAATTTTCCTTTTTTTTCACTTCTTGAAGCCGGGTGGTTCCCGTTCCAGAAAATAGTAATAATAAAGATACTGGTTTTCGCCTTCCGACTGGGGTAGCATATTGCTTGATACAATCCGCCATCCGCCTCTTTGGTATTCGGTCAGGATGCGCAGGCAGGGGTTCATGTCAAAATCGCCCTGGGCTTCATTGATTTTGCCTTTGAGGCTCTCGAGCACATAACCTTCTCCGTTTACGCTGATGTGCAGGCGCAGTTGGCGGCCTTTGTTGTCGCTTTGGGCAATCAGGGTCATATATTCTTTGTCAATCGGATTGGGGCTTTGGGTTTTGAAAGCCAGCAAAGCCAACAAAAGCAGCAGGCCCGAAAGCAGGGCAGCAAATAGGAGGTATGGGGTATAAGGTTTCATAGGTCAACACAATCAGTATGTATGAATTTGAAAGCATAATTGCGTTTCAATATACATAAAATCTATCCGATTCATATTGGGAATATTTTTTTTCGGCATTCCTGATTTTATCGGCAGGCCATGTATGGCTTTAAAATGCTCATTTCTCGGATAGCCGGGGGGCATAAAAAAACAGCCGGATAAGCAGCCCGACTGTTTTGTCTTTCCCGGAGAGGGGCATATTTGGCTTAGACCAGCACCTGCGCTACGGGTGTATAGGCCAGGCCAAAGGCTTCGGCTACGCCTTTATATACAATTTTCCCTTCCACTACATTGAGCCCCAGCTTGAGCTCGTGATTTTCCAGGCAGGCATTTTTCCAACCTTTCTGGGCCAGTTCGAGGGTGTAGGGCAGGGTGGCATTGGTGAGGGCCAGGGTGGAGGTATAAGGCACCGCCCCCGGCATATTGGCCACACAATAATGCACTACCTCATCAATGATGAAGGTAGGATTTTCGTGGGTGGTGGGCGTACAGGTCTCGATGCATCCGCCCTGGTCCACGGCCACGTCCACCACGACTGTCCCCGGGCGCATTTTTTTGAGCATCTCGCGGGTAATCAGGTGGGGGGCTTTGGCGCCCGGAATCAAAACGGCCCCCACAATCAGGTCGGCGGTTTGAATGGCTTCCAAAATGGCATAATGGTTTGACATCATCGTTTGCACATTGGCCGGCATTATATCGGCCAGGTAGCGCAATCGGGGCAGGCTAATATCCATAATGGTTACGTGCGCACCCAGCCCGGCGGCCATTTTGGCGGCCTGGGTTCCCACTACGCCTCCTCCCAAAATGAGGACATGGGCAGGCTTCACCCCAGGCACCCCGCCCCAGCAAAATTCCCCGCCCTTTCAAAGGCTTCTCAAGATATTTTGGCCCCTTCCTGCACCGCCATTCGCCCGGCCACCTCCGACATAGGGACGAGCAGTGGCAAAGAGCGGTCGGCCTTTTCTACCGTTTCGTAAGCCAGGCATACGGCCTTGCGGTCTAGCATGGCCTGGGTAAGGGTTTCGGAAGAAGCAAAATGAAAATACGTAAAAAGCAATTGGTTTTCACGAATAAGGGCATATTCCGGCTCAATCGGCTCTTTCACCTTCAAAATCATCTCTGATTGTGCAAAAATGACTTCTGCACCGGGTAAGATTTCGGCTCCCGCCTGGCGGTATTCTTCATCGCTGAATCCGCTTCCCTCGCCGGCACTGGCCTGCACCGATACCTGATGCCCGTACTTGTGTAATTCTGCCGCGCCCGCTGGCGTAAGGGCCACCCGGTTTTCGTTATTCTTAATTTCTTTGGGTACACCAATTATCATTTGGGTAAATTTAAGGGTTTATCGTGTATGCTTGGAAATCAGGCCAAAATACCAAGCCTTATTTGCCAAGAGAGTGCAAAATAATTAAATAATTTCTTGCAAAGTTACAATTTTTGGTCAAATAAATAGATCGCCTTTCGGAATTATAACTGGGTGTTTAGCAAAAAGCCGAGGTTTTCCCTCGGGAAAACACCGGCCTTCGGCAAACAAAACCCCTGAACTTACTGCCCATAAGGCGCGCCTTCGGCAAAGGGGCGAAACAGGTGTTGGGAAAAATCCTCAATGATTTCGGCTTGGAGGCGAATGGTGCGCACCTGGTTTTGGGCCTCGTTGGTGTAAATCACAAAGGATTCATCCAGGTTCATGATTTTTTTGCCCGTGAGGGTGATTTCCAAAATGCCCGTTTGGTTGGGGGCAATGGTAGCACTGGACAGGCCAAAGGAAATACAGTCGCAGTTGCGGTCAAAGCCAGTAATGATAAGGTTTTCCTGCCCGGCATTGTAGATGTTGAAACGCTGCCGCACAATCTGGCCCGTTTTTACCAGTCCAAAATCGTGCGATTCATTGTCAATTTTGAAGGTTGCCGGGCGGCGGCTTGTGTTGGGCTGGGTAAAAGTGGTGGGCGTATATTGCTGGCCCTGCGCCTGGTTCGTAGAGATATTGGCCGGGTCCACAAATCCTTTGATATACAAAATCTGCACATCCTTTTTGGCATTGCTCCGCACGGTGATACTTTTGGTGAAGGCCCCCGGTCGGTCTTTGCTGTTGTAAGAAGCTTTGATAAATCCTTTCTGGCCCGGCTGAATCAGGCCCTGCGACCAGGAGGGGGTCGTGCAGCCACAGGAAGCCTTTACCCCGGCTATCTCGATGGGTTGGTTGCCTGTGTTGGTAAAAGTAAATTCATAGGTGGCAATCTCCCCTTCTTTGATGGTGCCAAAGTCGTGGGTTTCTTCTACAAAATTCATAATTCCCTGGGCATTTGACTCCCAGGCAAGGCTAATTAAGAGGAAGAAAATCAAAAAAACCTTTGGAAAAAATGAAGTCGTCATACTATTTTGATTTTGAGTGAATGCTGCCATGATAACGTATTTGCAAAGAAAAATGCTGGTTTGAGAAAAAAAAACTGGCCAAACACGCGGCCAAATTGGCAGAACGTTATGGCGGCATATTTTGCTAAAAATTCATTCGGAAGGAAAAGACATCTCCAAAATTATATTTGTATTTTTTTAATATGACTTAGGATTAAAATGGTTGTTTAAAATCTTATTAAATCCCCTATTCAATACTTTATATGGTATTTTGTGCTATTTATGGTAAACTTATGTGTTAAAATGTATGAATAAACGAATTACAGGAATTTTATTCGCGCCCACTAAATCAGCCGGCCGGCTTTGAAAGCTCTGTGCTTTTCACTAAATTTGTGCAAAGTGAATTTTAAAATTAGATAAATCCAATTTTTGAGCACCATGACAACGGAAAACCTCGTGCAAAGCCCGGCTTTAAGCAAGGCCGTCTTATTGCGTGATTACCAACTCGCCTGGGAAAGCCGCCAGGTAAGTTTGATAGGCCGAAGGGAGGTGTTTATGGGCCGGGCCAAGTTTGGCATCTTTGGCGATGGCAAGGAACTGGCCCAGTTGGCCATGGCGCACGCATTCAAAAATGGGGACTTTCGCTCCGGCTATTACCGCGACCAAACGTTTATGTTTGCCATTGGCGAACTGACCTATACGCAATACTTTGCCCAGCTCTATGCCCATACCGATTTGGAGGCTGACCCCGCCTCCGCCGGGCGAATGATGAACTCGCATTTTGTTACCCGTTTGCTGGATGCCCAGGGCCAATGGCAAAACCTGGCCGAGAAAAAAACTCGACCGCCGACTCTCCCCCACCGCCGCCCAAATGCCCCGCCTCGTGGGTCTGGGCTATGCTTCCAAGCTCTACCGGCAGAATCCGGCCTTGCACGACTTTACGCAGTTCTCCCAAAATGGCAATGAAATCGCCTTTGGCACCATCGGCAATGCCTCTACTTCGGAAGGCCTTTTCTTTGAAACCATCAACGCCGCCGGGGTATTGCAAATTCCGGTGCTGATGTCGGTCTGGGACGATGGCTACGGCATCTCTGTACCTCAATCTTACCATACTACCAAAGAAAGTATCTCGAAAGCCCTGGCGGGCTTCCAAAGAACCGAAGAGGCGCCTGGCTGGGAAATCATCGTGGTGAAAGGTTGGGATTATTCGGCTCTGATAGAGGCGTACCAAAAGCAGAACGCATTTGCCGGATTGAGCACGTGCCGGTCTTGATACACGTTACCGAGATTACCCAGCAGCAGGGGCATTCTACCTCGGGCTCACACGAGCGCTACAAATCCGAAGCCCGCCTGGCCTGGGAAAAAAAATATGACTGCAATGCCCAAATGCGGCTTTGGCTATTGGCCAACGGCCTGGCCACCGAGGCCGAACTGGACCAAATAGAAGAGCAAGCCAAAATTACCGCCACCGAGGCCAAAAACGCCGCCTGGAAAGCCTATACCCAGTCTATCCGGGCCGATTATCGCGAAGCTTTGCAACTTCTCAAAGAGGCCACCACTCAAACCGAAGCCCCCCAAAGCCTGCTTCACCTGCACGAAGAACTGGAAAAAACGATTGACCCCATTAAAAGCGATGCGGTCCGGGCCGTAAAAAAAGCCCTCTGGCACTTAAGGGGCGAAAACCTACCAGCCCGCCTGGCTCTCCAGAACTGGCTCCATCGCGTGGAGGCCAATGCCCGCGAAGCCTATAACTCCCACCTTTACAGCCAATCGTCCCATTCGCCTTTGCAGATAGTCGCGGTCAAACCAGTTTATGATGAAACCAGCCGCCTGGTGGACGGGCGCGAGGTGCTCCAGGCTTGTTTTGATGCCATGCTGCAACGCGACCCCCGGGTCTTTGCCTTTGGGGAAGATGTGGGCCGGATTGGGGATGTCAATCAGGCTTTTGCGGGCTTGCAGGAAAAACACGGCGAACTCCGCGTAACGGATACGGGTATCCGCGAAGCCACCATCATTGGGCAGGGCATCGGGGCCGCCTTGCGCGGACTAAGGCCCATTGCCGAAATTCAATACCTGGATTATATTTATTATGCCCTGCAAATCCTGGCGGATGATGTCAGTTCTTTGCAATACCGCACCCGGGGCGGACAAAAATGCCCCTCATTGTGCGCACCCGGGGGCATCGCCTGGAAGGCATCTGGCACTCGGGCTCTCCCATTGGGGCACTGCTGCATAGCCTGCGGGGAATACATTTGCTCGTGCCCCGGAATATGACCCAGGCGGCGGGCTTTTATAACACCCTGCTACTGGGCGACGACCCAGCCCTTGTGATTGAGTGCCTGAATGGCTACCGCCTGAAAGAAAAAATTCCGGCCAATGTGGGTGATTTTACCCTGCCCCTGGGAGTGCCCGAAATTCTGCGACCCGGACAAGACCTGACCATCGTTACGTATGGCTCTATGTGCCGGATTGTGATGGAAGCCGCCCGCTACCTGGCCGACCTGGGAATTGATTGCGAAGTAATCGATGTGCAAACCCTCCTTCCTTTTGACCTGGGGCAGAGCATTGCCCTTTCCTTACAAAAGACTAATCGGGTGATTTTTGCCGATGAAGATGTGCCGGGCGGGACCACCGCCTACATGATGCAACAGGTCTTGGAAGGCCAAAATGCCTGGCGATTTCTTGACAGCACACCCCGCACCCTGAGCGCCCAGGCCCATCGCCCGGCCTATGGTTCGGATGGAGATTATTTCTCTAAGCCTAATGTGGAAAATGTGGTAGAAATGGCCTATGGCCTGATGCATGAAGCCGATCCGGGGCAGTTTCCGGCTTTGTATGTATAGCCCTGTCTTTATTTTCCTTTGCGGGGTGATTTTTTTCTAACATGTTTCCGAAGCTTCATTAAATTTGAACTTAGGAGATAGCTTCAGCTTAATTTTTAGTTTCAAAATGGCGGGGACTTGCTAAGTCCTAAGCCAACATCCAAGCCTTAGCCTATCGCTCCTCAGTTTCAAATTAAGTAGTTTTGGACAGTTGCGCGGGCACAGGGAAGCCCTATGCACGGGTTCGATTCCCGTCGTCCCCACTTTTGGCGTCAAAAAGTAAATATCCGGGGACGTAGCTCAGTTGGTAGAGCAGGGGTGGCAATTGAGTCTGTGTTTGGGCAATTGCGCAAAGCGATAACCAAGTGCTTTTGTAGCTCAGTTGGTAGAGCATTTTCCTGCCATGAAGGTGGTCGCAGGTTCGATTCCTGTCAAAAGCGACGGGCGGCGTGAAGGTAAGCAACGCCGCCCACTTTTTTTATCTGGCATTCCTCTCGATGTTTTTTTCTATACCTGCCACTTGCCTCCTGAGCATCCTTACCATTAACAAAAATATAACGCCCATAAAATGGCCTTTTGGGGAAGTTTAACCAAATTAGGGCTTGAGCAGTAAGTTTTGGGCAATGGTATGCGTACAAAAACAGGAAGGTTTTACTGGTGGGCTTGCCTGCTTTGGCTGGGAGGCGCAAATGCTTATGCGCAGGTAGCTTCTAAGGTACACGCTACCGAAGCCGACCCCGCCCGTATGGAAGCCGAGCTGAGCCAGATTCAGTCCACACCTGTCCGCATTGGCCGGCTGGTGGCCCTGGGACGCTTTTATGCCAATGCAAACCCCGAAAAAGCCCTTCAGTTTGCACGAAAAGCCGAAAAAGAGGCCAAAACGCTGGCCAGCAAACCCCACCTTGCCGAAGCCCGACTGACTTTGGGTTATATATTTCTACAGCAAAGTGTCTTTTCGCAAGCCTTGCGCTATCTGCTGGCCGCCCGCCAGCAATTTGGCCGCTTGCGCAATTTTGAAAAAGAAGCGGAGGCTTATCTTCTCTTAGGACAGGTCTATCAGGCGACGGCCCAAAGCCCGGAGGCCCTGAAAAACTACCAAAAGGCCCTGAGCCAGTTTAGAAAAAGCAAAAACGAACCCGGCGAAGCCGAAGCCCTGGGACACATCGGGCATATCTACGAAAAACAAATGCAGTGGGAAACCGCCCGCCAATACCAAAGAAGAGCCCTGAGGATTTACCAAAAATTGAAAAACCCGACCGGCATGGCACAGATTTACGAAAACCTGGGCAGTATTTATGAAGACTGGGAAAAGTTTGATACGGCCCGGCGTTATTTTGAAAAAGCGCTTGCGCTCAATCAGGCCGCCAACCAGCAAATTGCCCAACTCAGCAATCTCAACAACCTGGCCGATACCTATCGCAAGCAGGGCGAGTTTGAAAAAGCCTTGGTTTATACCCAAAAATCGCTGGAAAAATCACGGTTTTTGCAGCAAAAATACCAGGAACGTAGTGCCCTGAAAGACCTGGCCAAGACTTATGCCGCCATGGGCAATTATCAAAAGGCCCACGATTACCTGCTCCAATCCTATGAGTTGTATCAGGAAATTTTTAATGGCGAAAGCACCCGACAAATGGCCCGCCTCCAGACAATCTACGACCTGCAGGAAAAAGAAAAAGAAATTGCCCTGCTGGGTCGCGACCGTCAGCTTAGTCGCCTGCAAAACGGAGCCCTCCTCATCGGACTGGGGCTGCTGCTGGCCCTGGGCTTGCTGCTTTACAGCCGCCAGCGGCTAAAACTGCACAAGAACCGCGAAATCATTGCCCAAAACCAGCGTATTTACGAAGCCCAACACGAACTGACCCAGGCGGAACTTCAAAATGCGCAGCTCAATGAACAAAAACTCAAGACCGAACTCGAAAATAAACAACTCCGCGAAGAAAAACTGCAAGACGAGCTACTGGCCAAAAACCGTGAACTGACCACCCACGCCCTGCACCTGATTCAAAAAACGAATTACTCGATGCCTTGAAGCAAAAAATTCAGCACCTCCGCCACGCGACCTCCAAAGCCCTGCCAGGCGAACTCAACAACCTGCTGCACCTGATTAATTATAGCTTCAACCAGGACAAAGATTGGGAGCATTTCAAACAGATGTTTGAACAAGTACACCAGGATTTTTTTGACCGCCTCCAGACCCAATACCCCGAGCTCACGGCGGGCGAAATCCGGCTTTGTGCCCTCATCCGCCTTCATCTCAACTCGCAGGACATGGCCACCATCCTGGGCATTGGTCAGGATAGTCTTCGGGTTACCCGCTATCGCCTCCGCAAAAAGCTTCATTTGCCCAAAGGGAGCAACCTTACCCGCTTCATTCTGCAGTTTTAACCCGGCGGGCAAAACCAAAATGAGGGCATAATGCCTGAATATAATTTTTTCTTGAATTGCTTTTGTTTTTTTGATAAAATTTTGGTTCTTGCAAGCCGCTTTTACACTCTTTTTTACCGTCTAAATACCTAATCAACATGAGAAAAATTTTCGCTTGTGTGCTATTGCTGGGGCTTATGTATGCCTGCCAGCCCGCGCAGGAAAACCTTGAGGTGCGTCCCGAACCGCCGGCACGCTCGCGCCAAGACCTGGACAAGCTCATCTGGGACACGGTGAAGGAAAAAGGTACGTTTGACTGGAACGCGCAATCGGCAGAAGTGGTCTGGTCGGCCCTGACCCAATCCGACGAAGTGATGGCCATTGGCTACAAACCCGCCCAAAAAAACGCCGACCTTCGCCTGAGCATTCACCACATCGACATCCGGGAAGCGGAATGGCAGGCCGCCCGCCAGGCCGTGCTCGACCTGGCTTTTGAAGAAGAGCGCCGCTACCACCCCGATTTGAAAAAAGAAGAGATGGTGGTGTTTGAAGAAGCGGTACTGCCAGTCATCAACCTGCGGGTTCGCCATCTTCGCACCGTTGAGCAATTGCGGGCTTCAGGCTTTGTGCGCTATGCCGAACCGATGGCCTATGAACCTGCCCTCAGCCAGGACAAAAGCAGTAGTGGCTGTGGGGGGTATGACCCCGACTTTGGCCTGGTCGCCAATGTAGATTTTAGCAACCTCAGCCCCAATGCCAAAGCTTCCTGGAACCATCCCTTTCATAGCATTGCGCCCACCTGGACCCGTACTTCGGGCGCTAATATTCGGGTCATGGTGATTGATACCGGGGTAAGCTTTAACCAGGATAACCTGGGCACACAGTTTAATCAGGGGGCTTCCAGTGGTCGTACCCTGGAGCGCATTGCCACCCTGCGCGAATGGCGCCTCTTTGGCTCGGGCCCGCTCGAATCGCCCAACGATGCTTGTGGCCACGGCACCGCCATGGCAGGGGTGTGTGTGGCTCCCCGGGGCACCGACGGAAACGCCTCGGGCATTGCCTACAACTCCAGCCTCGTAGCGGTAAGAGCCGCTTCGGATGTGTTTCTGGACGCTTCCAGGGAAGTGAAAGGGGTTTCGGATGCCTATGTCTTGGCCGGCAACCGGAGCGATATCCAGATTACGAGTATGTCGCTGGGCCGGATTACGAGCAGTTCGCAGATTGCCGATGCCATCCGATACGCCTATAACCGGGGCAAGCTGATTTTTTGTGCCGGAGGTACTTCCTTTGGCTGGTCGGCAGGCTGGTTTGGGGTCATTTTTCCGGCCACGATGTCCGAAACGGTGGCCGTTACGGGGGTAAAAGACAATTTCTCCCGTTGTACGGAGTGCCACGATGGCTCGGCCATTGATTTTGTGGTGGTGATGGAGCGGGCCAGCGACGGCCGCAAGCCTCTTACTACGGCTACCTCGGGCGACCAGCCGGGCACGGTCGGGGGCTCTTCGGTGGCTACTGCCCAAACAGCCGGTATCGCCGCCCTGGTATGGGCCCGCAATCCTTTCTTGACCCGCGACCAGGTTTTAAACAAACTCGTAACTTCGGCCAGCAACTACCCCAGCCGAAGCAGCAATTTTGGTTGGGGGCGCATCAATGCCGATTTGGCAACGCAGTAAAGTCTTTCATTGTTTTTTATCATCTAAAAGCCCCGGAATAAAAATGATTTCGGGGCTTTTTGAATGAAGGAGCCTTGACTAGCAATCCTTCCACTTTTCAGAAAGAGAAAGGACTATCAACACCCCAAGGCTATCTTTTTATATTATTGGCTGCCCGTCTGGTCGCAGGTTATAGTGTTAAGCGTAATCCACAACAGCAAACTGGTCGGAAGAGTCTCCCTCAGACCAAAGGTTTTTACATCATTAAGTCGTGTTTTAGGGATGTAATGGGGTTTATTTCAGAATTTTATTTTATATTTAAGTTTATATCGCCAATTTTGTTCTGAGCAAGATACTAAAAACAGTTGTGGGGGTGGGTCAAGGCGCTAAGAGTAGTAAGTTTGAATACCGTTCGTGATTGTCCATTGAAATTGACAATCTGAAAAGGTTTGATTAATATCATCTGGTACTGCTGTGTAAACAATATTAGTGAGTGGATCGAATGGGAAAGGAACCGTTCTTGGCTCTATTTTAACATTCTGTGCCAAAACAGAATGGCTAACAAAAACAATAAGTGCCGTGAATATTAATACTATCTTTTCATAAAATGTTAAAGTTTGAAGGATTAAAAGTGAAAACCAAGGTTTAAGACGTACAGTGGCTGA
This sequence comes from Microscillaceae bacterium, assembly GCA_012031215.1. Taxonomy (GTDB): domain Bacteria; phylum Bacteroidota; class Bacteroidia; order Cytophagales; family Microscillaceae; genus JAAUUB01. Next base: position 18,811 of record JAAUUB010000091.1, read on the forward strand.
AATGTAAAATTCCATTCAGAGCGATTTTCAGCACTTTGTGTTCCTGTAAAGTCAGGGCTATTCAAACCAGTAGCAAAACCCGTTCTTTTGAATGAATTGTAGGTAAACTGAAAATTAGTTTCTCCTGAAATGGAAAATCTTGGATGAATAAAGTACTTTATACCCAAAAAACCAGTTAGCCCCATCGTCCAAATATCGAAATTACTCCCTGTTTTGTTTATAACACCGATAGCTCTATGTTTTAGGGATTCGTACTCAAAAAGGAAATCTGTACCATAAAACCAGCAAAATTTCTTTTCTGTTTTTTGCCATTCATAGCCAAGTTGTGAATAGATGCCAAATCTATCCATATCAGTGGGGACGGTGCCATTAATCTGCGAAGAATCTACCTTACTAAAATCGGTAGCTAATCTCAATCGCCAAGCCCTGTGCTTGCCGTTTTTGGTAGTGATGTTCATCCTACCAAAGACCGAGAAGCGTGGTACGGTATTCTTATCAATCAGCCAGAGCAAATCCGTGGCAATTTCCCACTTATAGCGTATCAGGCTATCGGGAGTGGGGCTTTGTGCTTTTGCAGGAGGGATGCCTGCATACAGCAGCAGCAGGGTGGAGGCAAAATACAGCCTCCGCAGTGTTGAAAAAGCGTGT
>JAAUUB010000298.1 GCA_012031215.1 Microscillaceae bacterium
CTCGTGGATGCCCAAAGGATTTATCACCTCATGGAGCCACAGCGAACCTGGCCGCGGCCTACAAGTTTTATTGCAATGAGAACTCAAAAACGCCCACAGTGCCGAAGCCGACACGATGGCCACTTACCACGTGCTCAATGCCCAGATAGCCCGCTACGAAGGCCGGGAAATCAAAGATGCCGAGGGGAAAACTTATGTGCCTATCCAAAACGATGTGCAAGCCCTGCATGAACTAACGGCCTCCGATATGGTGGACCTGGCCGGGCGCATGGTCATGAAAAATGGGTCGGAAGTGTTTAACTTTGGCAAATACAAAAACAAATCTGTAGAAGAGGTCTTCAAAAGCGACCCCAGTTATTATGATTGGATGATGAAAGGCGACTTTTCGCTTGATACCAAGCGTTGCCTCACCCAAATCAAACTCCGGGGTGCCTTGAACAAAAAATAAACCCACCCGCGCAATGGTAAAAATGATACTGGCTTCCCAATCTCCCCGGCGGCAGGATTTGTTGCATCGGGCAGGTTTTGTGTTTGAAGTAAAGGTAAAACCTGTGGAAGAAGATTTTCCTGATACCCTGCCCAAGCCCGAGGTACCGGGCTATCTGGCTCAAAAAAAAGCCCGGGCTTTTGACCAAGACCTCCTCCCCCAGCAGTTGCTTTTGACCGCCGATACGGTGGTCATTCTCCAGGACCAAATCATTGGCAAGCCTGCTTCCCTGACCGAGGCAGAAGAAATGCTGCATCGGCTTTCAGGGCAAAAACATACCGTAGTTACGGGTGTGCATCTGCAAAAAGACGGACAAAACTGCACTTTTCAAGAAAGCAGTGCGGTCTTTTTTGCCCCCCTTTCCCGAGCGGCCATCGCCTATTATCTGGAGCGCGAAGCCCCTCTGGACCGGGCTGGGGCCTACGGCATTCAGGACTGGATTGGGCTGGTGGGTATTCAGAAAATCGAGGGCTGTTTTTATAATGTAATGGGACTGCCTGTGGCCCGTCTCTGTGCTGTCTTGCAAGAATTTGCCCCCGAAGTGTTGCCGGTGCGCTAAGATTTATAAAAAACTAGCCCGGGGGCATTTATAGTGCCCTTTTTTGCCCAAAAATCAGCTAGCTCAACAATTTTGAAAAAAAAAATAGCCAAAATTCGGTATCTAAATATTTTCTCTATATTTGCCCTGATTTCGAGCCGTAAATCACGATTTTTCAAAATAATTTATCTATCACTTTAACTCTGGTAAACTCAAAATTCGAAACTGTTTAAAGGTTTAAACTTATGAGAAAGTTACTCACTTTTTGGATGCTTGCTTTGTGTCTCTCTTTTGGTGCCACTTCGGTAGCCCTTGCACAAGATGAAGACACAACAAAAAAAGAAACTCCGGCCGAAACCCCGGCTCCTCCGGCTGAGGAAGAAGACAAAGCCGTGGACGATGCCGCTGCCGAGGTAAAAGTAGAAGACCAAACCTTCTACCAGGCCATCAAGCAAAAATTCATTGAAGGCGGTTGGGAATTTATGAGTACCGTACTCATTTGCTTGGTGCTCGGTCTGGCCGTGGCTTTGGAGCGCATTATTACCCTCAACCTGGCCACCATCAACACCAAGAAATTTACCCAAAAAATTGAGGCGGCCCTCAACAGCGGTGGCATTGATGCGGCCAAAGAAGAAGCCCAAAAAACCCGTGGCCCCATTGCCTCTATTTTTATGCAAGGCCTCATTCGCTACCCCGAAGGCATCGATGTAGTAGAAAAATCCGTGATTGCCTATGGCTCAGTAGAAATGGCCAAACTGGAAAAAGGCCTGGTTTGGATTTCGCTCTTCATCGCCCTGGCCCCTATGTTGGGCTTTATGGGTACGGTAATCGGGATGATTCAGGCTTTTGATGCCATCCAGGCGGCAGGCGATATTTCTCCCTCACTGGTAGCCGGGGGTATCAAAGTGGCCCTTATCACGACCGTTTCGGGTTTGATTGTGGCCATTATCCTGCAATTGTTCTACAATTATCTGGTGAGCAAAGTGGATTCAATCGTGAGCCAAATGGAAGAAGCTTCTATCTCGCTGGTAGATTTGCTCGTGGCTCATAAAAACAAAGCCTAATCTTGCTATTCTATCACGGCTTAAACCCTATTGAGGAAAAGTATGAATTTGATTAACCGATTTTTAGGACCCGTTATCTTTGCATTGAGCGTATTGGCGCTCTTGGTAATGTACTTAAACTACAGTTCTGACATTGCCAAGCAAGGCCCCGCCACAGATATTGGCCTCCAAGCCTCTTATGTTTTGTTTATTTTAGCCATTATCGGGATTATCTTCGGATTTGTGATAACTGCGCTTACCAATCCGGCCTCGATTCTTCGAACTGGCATTGGGGTAGTGGTTATTTTGATTATCTGGGGACTTTCCTATGCCATTGCGGGCAATGAGGTTAACGAAGTCTATGAGACTTTCAAAGTGGATGCCGGGCTCTCCAAAATGATTGGCAGCTTCCTAACCCTGACAGGCATCCTGGGTCTTATCACCATCCTGGGTATTGTGGCTACTGAAGTCCTGAGTGCTATTCGCTAACCAAATGCGGTCATGATAAAAAAGAAAAAAAGACAAGACAATCAGGAAGTAAATGCTGGCTCAATGGCCGACATCGCCTTTCTATTGTTAATATTCTTCCTGGTTACCACTACCATTGCCTCCGACAAAGGTCTTTCTATTCTTCTGCCGCCTAAGCGCGAAGATGATGCCCTGAATGAGTTTAAGATGAAGGAGCGCAATGTGTTTAAAGTCTTGATTAATTCGCGCAATCAACTCTTGGTAGAAGGTGAACCTATGCGACTGGGCCAATTGCGCAATGCGGCCAAGGAATTTATCAACAACAAAGGCCGTGACAAGAAAAAATCGGACAGCCCCCAGGATGCTGCCGTTTCTTTCAAAACGGACCGGGGCACTTCGTACGCTGTCTATATTCGGGTCTTGGACGAAATCAAGGCAGCTTATCACGAACTTCGAGCCGATATGCTAGGCATTAAACTAGAAGAATACCTGGGCTTTGATGAAAAAACTGCTTCCGAAGACCCTGTCCTTATCAAAAAGGTGCAGCGGTTTAACCAATTGGCCAGCGAAAGCCTTACCGTGCGAGATTATCTCAACTTTGATGCGGAAAAGAAAGGCAAAGAGGGCAAGCGCAAAGAAGTAGAAGCCTACGTACAAGCCCGCAAATCGGGAAAAGAGCTTTTCATTGAGAAATATTATGATGCTAACCGGGCGTATCCTCTCCGAATTTCGGAAGCGGAACCGACCACAATCGGAGAATAATTATGGCTGCATTTGACAAAAAAAGAAAAACCCCAACCCGGTATCTCCACCGCTTCTTTGCCGGACATTGTGTTTATGCTCCTTTTCTTTTTCATGGTTTCTACGGTATTGCGCGAAACCGACCTTCTTGTGAAGGTC
>JAAUUB010000092.1 GCA_012031215.1 Microscillaceae bacterium
CAGCGGCCGTGCTCACTTCGGAGGCTGTTGAGCAGGCGCTTGTCGGCCAGGGCTTTGCCCACAAAATCATCCCCCCAGGTTTTTTCAAAGAGGCGGTTGTTTTGGAAAAAATCAATATGCGCCAGCACATGGTAAAAGATGAAGATATTCATCCAGTCCGGGTTATTGTCGTTGTAGAAGGAGATGGCCGGGCGCGAATTAATTACTGTTTCGTAGGGATTGCTGGGCGAAAGCTTGTATTTGCCCTGTTCTTTGAGCACCTCCACATCATTGACCCAATAATCATAGAGGGTCGGAATCATAATCTTGGGCGAGAGTGAAATCAAATCCCGGTTGGTAACGATGTACTCGAGGGTGTCAGGGTCAAACTGCAGGCCGGCATCGCGGGCACGGACCTTGCATTCTTCCATAATTTTCTTGGTGTGTTGGTCTATGAGTTGCATAGAAAAGCGGCTTTAAAAATGTCTTTATGCTTCATTTTGTTTAGGACCAGTCTGCTCCGGGCATAAGCTGGCCATTGTAGCGATATCCTAAACGGATGCGTTTTTGGGTCCTGATTTTTCGTAGCGATTGGGTCAAGCCACCAGGCGTTTGATGCCTTCAATAACCCGATTTTCGGTGGCCTTATCGGCCATCATCGAGTCCAGTCGTAGCAGGTCGGCATATTCTTTGAGCAACCCCGATTCTTCAAAATAGCGTTCTACGGTGGTGGCATCGCCATAACCCGACCAATTGTTTTTGGCAACGGTGATGCCCACCCGGCTGGCATAGCGCAGGATTTGCCGCACAATATCGAGCGTTTGCTCGCCCGAGCTTTCCCAGTCGTCGCCGTCGGTGCCGTGGAAAACATAGATATTGTATTCGCGGGCCAGTTGTTCCTCTTCCACAATCTTGTGCACGAGCTCGAAGGCCGGATAGACATTGGTGCCCCCGGCTACGGTAGATTTATAATAGGTATAAAAATCCTCGACCTCTTTGGCCTCGGTGTCGTGGAGGATAAAGCGACTCATGACATTGGACTTGTATTGGTACATCAGCCAACTGTAAATGAATAAGTGCTGAGAAGTGATGACCTCGGTAGGCTTGCCGTGCATAGAGCCGGAGTAATCGCGCAGAAAAAACACGACCGCCTGAGAATCATAATCTGGCTCTTTGGATAAAATCCGATAGACCTTGTCTTGAGGGCTAAGCACGAGGTTTTCACCAGCAAATTCTTCGCCTGCCTGGATATTGCCCAATTGGATATTGGTCTCGATTACTTTCCTGAGGGTCGCTTTTTTATCCAAAATCTGGCCCAGTCCGTGGTGGATATCGGTCAGGTCGTATTGGTATTTGGTCAGCGATTTTTTTTTGCCTTTGTCTTTAAGGTTGGGGAGTTCAAATTTCTCAGTCAGGATACGCCCCAGGTCAAAAGCATCGGCGGTCATGTCGTGTTCACCACCACTGCCCTGGCCGGCCCCACTGCCTTCGCCTTCCCCTCCCTGGGGCTGAATGGGTTGTTCACCTAGCACTTCGCCTATTTCTCCTTCTCCGGTGCCGCCAGTTTCGCTTTCTTGTTCTTCCTGGGGGGTGTCGCCGTGAAAAAACTTTGATTCGGTGGTAGTAGGCACAATCACGACATCCCCTTTGCGTCCCTGGGCGGGCTTCACGAGCTTGCCTAGGCGGATACGGCGGGGAAATCCGTCCAGTTCGCGTTGTTTATCGCGCTCCAGAAGCTCGTCTATGGTTTGCAAAAAAAGTGCGTAAGGGCTTTTGCCCACCTGCAGGCCCTGTATCCATTGGGGGTCATTATATTCATAGAGGCTCTTAAGCCCGGACGAAAGGCCACGAAAATCCGGCTCCAGGTGGTGCTCATCCGCTTGCTTCAGCTCACGAAGAATGAGGGCCTCTTGTGCCGGGTGAAGTCCCAGGGCTTTAAGCTTTTCAAAAAAGGTATTTTTATCCATAAATTGTATTTTCCCTTTATTCTCTTTCCCGTCCAAAAACGAAAAAGAGCCATTTACGGGTTTTATTTCATCATTCAAAGGCTTCAGTTAGCATCATCCTGGGTGCAGAAATACTCAATGGTCTTGAGCGCACAGGTGCGGCAATAGCCCAGTTTGCTTTCCATCGTTTCAATCATACGGTTATAGAGCTTTTGGTTTTCCTCATTGGTGCGGTTGGAAAGCGCCCCTACCAGGCTGCCCGCCCCGGCCACATCCGATTTGAGGCGGACATCCGTAACCGCTTTCACCAGTTCGTTGTTGTCCATAAAATCATAGGTAGGCTCCTGAATCATTTTTTGGCCATAAATCTTGGCAATGGTGGTGCGATAGCTTTGCTTTTGCTCGCGGTTTTTGAGCCCTAGCCGCTCCTCTACACTGTCAATAAAAGTCTCGTCAATTTTGAGAGGCACCAGCTTGCCTGTTTGGGGGTCTTTGTAGGTCCAGATACGGTTGGGGCCCAGGTTTTTGGCATCAATTCCGATGACCATATTGACATAATTGAGCACGTCTTTTTGGATGGCATCTGGCTCATCCATATACGCATTGAAGATAGCCGTCATCACGTTTTTGCGGTGCAGGCCTTTGGCCAGTTTCAGGTCAGAGAGGTATTTGGCCTGGTCCTGAGGGTCGCGGACATAGTCCAGAATCACACTTTCGAGGGCAATAAAGACATCACCAGCATACATACAGCGGCCTTCCTGGGTTTCGGCGCGCTCCAGCAGAATTTGAATGGCCCGGCCCAGGTTGCGATGCCCGAGACCCTTTTGGCCAAATCGTTTGGTGATGTCGGGTTCGCTGTTGAGTTCATTGATGACCTCCCGCAGGGTTTTGATACTTTTCTCTCCGGCCACTTCGCCAGCGGCCAGCTTCATCATTTCAATGGCGGTGAGTTTGTCTGAGGGAGGCATACGGGTCAAAATCACGGCCACCGATAGGGCGTAATTCAGATTTGGGTCCACGTGCAGGTCTTCGCCACTGAACGTGGTTTTTTCTTGCGTGCCAATGGAAAACTCCGTAAGTCTAAGTTGGAGGCGGTAATTGGTGTTGTGGGCCATGTACGAAATCCGGCAGCGGTCCACGATGGGGGCTTGTTCTTTTTCTTCTAAAAAGCGGCCAAACTCGGCATTATTGCTCGTAGCCACGATGAGGGTATCCAAAGGCCATTTAAAGCCTTCCATCTCTATGGTTCGGTTTTGAATAACGCCCAGATAAACCTGCACCAGGTCTTTCTTATTCTTAAAAATCTCGTCGGCAAAGTGAATTCCCCCTCCGGCCACCCGGGCCAAGGCCCCCCGCCTCAAGTCAAAACGGTAGGGATTATTGGTGTCCACAATATGCAGCAGGCGCGAAATGGATTCTTCGCCGATGAGGTCCACGGCCGAAGAAGTAATTTTGTCTTTGGCGGCATATTTTCCCGTGAGGGTTCCCCGCGATTCACTGATAGGCACAGGAATGACCTCAAAAAAATCGGCCATCTTCTTGTAATTGCCATCGCAATGGGCCCGAATTTCGGCCAGGATATAATCCGAACAAGCCCCCAGTGGTCGGTAAGATTGGTAAATCTTGTCGACCTGGGTTTCAGTAGCCCCCATTTTGACCAAGAACTCGCGGTTATCGGCCTCGTCTTCAAAAAGATTCATCGCCAGCACCATCGGGTCTTCAAAGGTCTGAGATTCAATGCTGGTGATGCGTCCATAGCCCCCAATGTCCTCAAGGCGATTAAATTTAAAGGTATAGCGACGATTTTCGGGCAGCGCAACAAAGCTTCGATAGATTTTGCCCAAGTAATCTACAAAAAAAGTTTTGCCATTGCCCGGTTCGCCAATCAGCACAAAGGCCATCTCCGCCGAAGAACCTCCCTCGGCGGCATCTTTGACATAGGAAACAAAACTGTTGATTTCGTCATACATCCCGATGATGTATTTGCTTCCTTTGCGAAAGACCTGAAAATCATAGGTATTTTGGCCATTGACGCTGGCCTTTTCAATCAGGGATGGGTCGCCCAAAATCATCCGGCTGATAGATTGAAAGGCATTCTCAAAGCGTCGCTGGCCTTGAACAACGGCTTTTACGTGGGTTTCCAGGGTTTGCAGGGTCGTTTTTTTCGCAACTTTTTCCATGTATTGTCAAGTAAGTTTAAATCTGTTATTAAGTCTCCGCACCATAATAGCCCCTTGTCCAGGAAAATGGTTTGTAGAGCAATATAAAAGGGAATTAAAAGAACTTTCGGAACCGTGCACAAAGGCTGGCTTTGGCATGCGGCTCAAGGTGATTGATAAACGAATAACTCTCTAAGTTATATATTTTTTGGCAAATCACCCAGAAAACGAAGATTTTATTTTAAAGAAAAAAAAGAAAAGGCATTCGAAGATTTTCTTCTGGCCTCCCTTGCTTGCTCTTTTGCTTCATTTGCCTGACTAGTATGCCCTCGCCTTTTGGCAAAATCCCACCCTGAATACAAGAACTCAACAAATAAAAGATTTTAAGAAAGGCACGAGCAAATAATGCCGAAAAATTACTTGGCAATTTGATAAAAAAAAGCTTCTTTTGCATCCTTAAATGATTAAGATATGCTTTACACAATCATCATTAGCGTAGTGGTACTGGTCTCCATTTTACTGATACTGGTGGTATTGGTGCAAGACCCTAAAACAGGAGGGGTATCCTCTCAATTTGGTGGTGCGGGAGCGAATCAAGTGATGGGAACTAAAAAGACTACCGATTTGATTGAGAAAATCACCTGGTCTTTTGCGGGCGTAATCCTCGTGCTGAGCCTGCTCACCAATGTTTTTATTGATAAAACGAATGCGGGCGGTCTGCCTAGCAGCCCCAATGTAGAACGGGCCCAGGAGAAACGTACTACTGCCCCGGCCCCGGTTCCCAATCAAAACCCGCAACCTGCCTCAGGCGACAAAAAAACGGCTCCCCCCGCAGAGAAAAAATAAGTCTAAATTGTTAAGCTATTTCCAAAAGCCTTCCTCCTCAGCGAAGGCTTTTTTGATGTGTTTTATGCCCCCTTTTACTCAAATAAATCCGGCTGAGACTTGCTAATCATTTGCCATAAAGGCTGAAACTGAAACCAGCCCGCCAAAGGTGTGCCTACTTCCTGCCGGGTTTTCTGGGCCACTTCATGGGCGATGCGCTGAGGCTTGCCCGCGGCTTCGGCCAAAAGCTGTACCTGGCAGCTACGTTCCAGGGTGATGAACCACCAGGCGGTTTCTTCCACCGTTTTTCCTACAGTGAGCAGGCCATGGTTTTTGAGAATGGCCGCTTTGCCTGTGTCCAGGGCATTCGCAATTCTTATCCCCTCTTCAACCTCATTGGCCACCCCACCATAGTCATCAAAGAGGCGGTGGTCTTCATAGAAGGCGCAAGCATCCTGGGTGAGAGGCTCCAGCAATTTTCCCAGCGTGGCAAAGGCCCGCCCATAGGTTGAGTGGGCGTGGGCGGCGGCCACCACATCGGGGCGAGCGGCATGCACACTGGAATGAATGGCAAAAGCCGCCCGATTGACCAGGGTATGCTTTCCCTCCAAAATTTCACCTTCGGCATTGACCAGCACCAAATCCGAAACCCGGATATGGCCAAAGTGCAGGCCAAAAGGATTGACCCAAAAACATTCCGGGTGCTCAGGGTCGCGCACGGTAATGTGCCCGGCCACCCCTTCGTCAAATCCAAAATGGGCAAACAAGCGAAAGGCCGCCGCCAGTTGGGTTTTGCGATACTTCCGGGTTTCTTCGGGGGTATTAAATTGAGGCGGACCACTTACTTTGGCTACTAAGGCCTGCTGTACGGGGGTGAGGGATTCGGTTTGGGTACTCATCAATGCGAATATTTTTATATTGAATGCGATTTTATTGCTAAAAATAAGCAGTTTTTTCCATAATTCACTTTTGCCCGTGCCTATTTAGGTTAGCATAGTGAAAATATCAGTCGACATAAGGCTGAACATACAATTGGTAAGTGTCCAGGTCAAGGGCACAGAGATTTCCCAAATCATCACTTGGTTTTCTTCTTTGCATGGATGGATGCGCATACACACACCCATTGTCCAGCGAGATATTGAGGGATTTTTCGGAAATGGCAGCTTTTATTTGCGAAAGGCTGGTTGGGGTATGGCCATGCAAAATGGGCTTCATTCCGGCGGGGGTTTCAAAACTCCGAATCCAAAGCATGGCCGTATAATCGTCGAGAGGGGCTACACTGTCAAAATTAAACCCGGCATGCACCAGAAAGCAGGTGTCCAGTTCATAAAAATATGGCAGGCCGTTTAAAAAATCCAGATACTCAGGTTTGGGATGTCCGGTTTCATCCAGCATATTGCTACACTTGCTCATTTTGAGAAAAAGCCGAAACAATGGTTGTCGATAAGATTCGTAGCTTTCTAAAAACATCTGCTCGTGGTTGCCGCGCAAGGGAAAAACCGTCAGTAGCTGGCTTTTTAACTCCAGAACAAAATCTATCACTCCGCCGCTGTCGGGCCCCCGGTCCAGGTAATCACCCAGGAGAAATAGTTGGTCTTGGGGCTGAAGCCCGATGCGGTGAACCAAGGCCCGGAAAGTTTGGCTGCAGCCGTGAATATCGCCAATCACTATACGACGGCCACCGGTCGGGCGATCGATTTTCTGAGAATACAACATTTGGTTAGAAATTAGAGAATGGATTTATTTTAAATGATAGCCAATGCTTTATTTTTGTGATTGAATTTACAGAAAAAATATTCCCGTGAAGCCTGTCTATACCTATCTTACTCCCGGCCCTTCGGCCCTTTTTCCATCCGTAGCCACACACTTACAAAACGCCCTGGAAGCCCAGGTTCCTTCTATTTCGCACCGAGGAGTGGCTTTTCAGGATATTTACCAGGAGGCCGACCAACATTTGCGGGCCTTGCTGGGCTTGCCGGCCAATTATCGGGTGCTTTTTTGCGCCTCGGCCAATGAAATCTGGGAGCGGCTCTTGCAAAATTGTGTGGCCCATACCTCGGCCCACCTGGTCAATGGAGCCTTTTCAAGGCGGTTTTATCAATTTGCCCTTTGGCTCCAGAAAACTCCCTATCTAAACGAAGTAGCGGAGGGTCAGGGTTTTGAAATATCGCAAATGCCCCCTTTTCCTGCCGATGTAGAGCTGTTGGCCCTTACGCAGAACGAAACCAGTACCGGGGTGGCGATGCCCGAAGCCGACCTTCATGCCCTGGCTCGCCAATATCCCGATGCCCTCACGGTAGTAGATATGGTTTCCTCGGCTCCTTATCCCGCCCTGGACTATGGGCTTGTGGATTCGGCTTATTTCTCAGTGCAAAAGCTTTTGGGCTTCCGGCTGGTTTAGGCGTTTGGCTCATGGGTCCGCGAGGCTTTGAAAAGCGCAAAGCCTGGAAAAAAAGGCCAGATAAGCGGCACCTACCACCGACTGACCGCCCTTTGGAAGGAGGCCGATAATTTTCAAACCCCCGAAACGCCCAATGTACTGGCCATTTATCTCCTGGCCAAAATAGCGGGCGAAATGCGGGCCAAAGGCCTGGCCTCTATCCGTGAATCGCTAGACCAAAACGCGGCCCAACTCTATCAAAAGGCCGAAACCATGCCCCAGGGACGGGCCTTTGTCCAAAACCCGGCCTGGCGCTCGCCTACGGTGGTGGTGGTGGAGTCGCCCCAGGCCCTAAAAATTCGCGCGGCTTTGAAAGAAAAAGGATTTGTGGTAGGCAGTGGCTATAAGCCTTTTCAGGATACACAACTCCGAATTGCCAACTTCCCGGCCACCTCAGCCCTGGAAATGCAGCACTTTCATCAGGCTTGGGAAGAAGTGATGCTCGCACTGGGCTAGGGAAGTTTCTTCCATTCCTTCAGGCGATACCTGATTGTAAAGGTGTCGGGGGCAATGACCAGCCGCCAGCTTTCTTCTTGCCGGTTGTGCAATAGTCGCAGACTGGATTTTTGAGACGGACGGAGGCCATATAGGCGGAGCGTATCTTTCTCAAGTTTATAATAGCGGCCTGCTTCCTCGATTTCCTCCGGTTTTTTAAGATAAAAAACTGTGGGACGATAAATGACTTGCGTGGGACTGCTACCAGCAAAGCCCAGGCCATTGCTAAAAATCTGTTCGGGAATACTGTCTTTCTGGATGGCCAGGGTGGGCGCAGGCAGTGCTTCTTTTGGATTTTCCTTTGGCGTGGGCGATTCATCCTCCGGTGTCTTCGGTTTTTCGGGGTCTATTGTGGGAGGAGCCTCCAGGGTATCTTTTGAGGCCTCGGTGCTATCTTTTTGGGTCAGGGGGGAGGTAATACCCCCATCATTTGGCTTCCGATTGGTCCAATAAATGCCAATCAAAAGACTGATAATCAAGACCGAAGCAGCAATTCCCCAGACATAAGGTTTAAAAAAACCGGGATTTTTTTTTGGGCCTGGCCAAAGGTCTTTGTTTTGTTCTTTTATTCGCTGCCACTGAGCCTGGTGACTTTGATGCAGGATGACATCTTTCAATATTTCTTCGGCTTCTTGTTGCGCAGCCAGTTGCTGCCGCAGGGTTTCGTCCTTTTGCAGGGTTTGTTCAAAGGAAAATTTTTCTTCCGGGCTGAGTTCATTGTCGAGGTACTTAACAATCCACTCTTTTTTCTCGTCTTCTTTCATCGTTGTTGTTGTTATGGGTTTGGCTTTCCTCCATTTCGGATACAGCCAGGTTTTTTTTCAGTTTTTGCAGGCAATCGTGCTTACGCTTGCGCAAAGCCCCGTAGTTTTCGTCCAGTTGGGCGGCCATTTCTTTCCAATTGATTTGTTTTTCGCCCTTTTCGTTAAAAACCAAGAGCAGTATTTGTTTGCATTTATCACTCAGCATTTCAAAGGCCTTTTGCTTTTGCCTCAGGTTTTGCTCCTGTGTGTTGATTTCTTCCTCCTTTTCCAGGCTAATCAAGCTTTCTTCTCCTGGCAGGGTCTGAAAAGTAGTTTCTTTGGCCGAGGGATTGTCAGGATTTTTACTCCTTTTTTCAAGCATCTTGATGCGTTGATGACTGGCTACGGTATAAAGCCAGGTGCTAAGTTTGTGCTGAGGCAGCCAACCCGGATGCCGGGCCAAGAACCCCATCATAATTTCAAACACTTCACCAAAGAGCTCCATTGTTTCCTCTTCTATAGAGGTTCGCACAGAGCCTTTGTTACGAATAATTTTTTTGAAGTTATGTAGATTTTGCTCTAGAAGTTGTCGGCCGGCCCGGTCTTTTAGTGCTTGGTTGTCAGAGGTCAGGGCTGTGAGCAATTCTTTGTCAGTCATCATGAGGATTGAATTTTACCGTGATGCATCGATTTCTAATGGCTGCCCAATATTAGCCATAAATTTAATCATGCCCGAAATACCCCGGTAAAACTCTCCCCAAGCAGGCTTATCAACGATACCGGTAATGTGTCCAGCCAATTACGCGGCCATTGTCTATTTCAAAAACCAGCAGAAGCTTGTGATAGAGATAAAAATTATCCGAAAGGTTATCGGGTTCGCCAAAATAATCTACCAATTTGCGCACCGGGTCATTGAGGCGGAGCCCCCGCACATTGGCATCCGCCAGGCTTGACTGGGTAGTTTGCTCCCAAAGCAGGCACTCAAACTCCATGTCTTCGTTCAGGAAGCGCACCAATCCACGAAAATCGCCCTCAGCAATATTGGGCAGTTCTAAAAACATATCCGGTTCTTTGCTCAATACTATTTCTTTTTCCAGTTCGGGCATTTTGCCAGGAAAAGGGATAGGTTCGTTATTGCTGGGGCGGGGTGGAATGAGTTCGGCCAGGATTTCGTTTTCCATTATCTCGCATTTGGATTTATTAAGCGCCTCAAGGGCGGCCAGGAAGGTTTGGCCGGGGGGACAAATTTTTGCAGCAAAATCCAATTAAACAGGCCCCTTCGGTCGCCCCCGTCGGCCAGTTGGCGAAATATGGGCTTGGCCTCCTCCAGTTTATCCTGATAGAGCAAGGCCAGCCCCAGCAAGATGTTGGCCTCCGCCGAAAACTGGGTTTGGTAGCCGGGATAGCGTAAAAGGGTTTCTTTGATAGATAGATAGCGGCCTTCTAGTAATTGCAGCGTGGCCAGGTTGAGATAGGCTGCTTCAAAATGAGGATTGATTTTAATCACCTCATTGAGCAAATCAGCCGCCTGGGCCATTTTTTCTTTCACATCAAAATCATCCATATCCCGCAGGCTGGCCTTTCGTTCAAAACTAATGGGCAGGCGAAACAAACGTTTTTTAAAATCCTGGATTTTCAGCGCCTCCTGCAAATAGACTGCGGCAAGATTGTTCAATATCAGATAGCTCCGGTAGCGCTGGCCATAGATAAACTCCAGACAGGCGCGCGCCGGACGCCATTCGCTGAGGGCATAAAAAAAACGCCCCACGTGAAATACTTCATCCAATCGTTTTTCATAAATCATCCGAACCAGACTTCCCGCCTGGGCCACTCGCTGCTCCTGGCTGGGATAGCTCTCTGGATTGAAGCCCTGGGCATAATGGGCATACAATATCTCTAAAATCCTGGAAAATAATTCCTCATCAAAGCGATAACCCGCCAAGTGGGCTATAAAGATGCCCTCGCGGTCAGCCTGTTCTTCAAAGCCCAGGGCCGATACAGGATTAGAAATTTCGCCCTGAAAGTGATGGAAAAAATGATGTACTAATTCATGGGCCAGCAAAAAAGCCCATACCCTTTCTTGTTTTGTCTCAAAATTTTTGGCAATCAGGCTAGGCAGGGCTTCATCGATGCAGATAATGCCCTTCCCTACGGATTCGGTATAATACAAGGGCACCTTTTGGTCAGAAACAAATTTGAGAACTGGCTTGGATTCTCGCTGCATAAATTGCCCAATGAGCGTATGCTGGATTGCAGCAATTTGAGCCGGGTCGAGCGGGGCCTCCTGCGCCCACGAAAACGAGGCCATCATTCCCCAAAAAAATAATATAGATGGATTTTGTAACAAAAATTAGCTTGTTTCATCATAGTAGAAAAATATTGAGAGTGGCATGCGGGTATGCTTGTTTGAGTGGCTGAGATAAAACTTGTTACTGATTTTAATGCCGGTAATTGTCCGCCAGAGCGAGCTTATGTTCGAAAAATTGCTTTTATTTGAAATAAAGTTGCTTCCTAATCACTTGTTAACAATGACAAATCTCTAAAACCTTTGTCAAAAAAAGAAGTAAACTGGATTATTGACCCAAAATTTGTCCAACAATGAAAAACTTTTGCGCTTTTCTGGTACTTTGCATTCTTTTTATGGCCCAGCCGCTCAAGGCACAGCTTGAGCAATACATTGACCTGCTCGACCGCACCTGGCAGGTAGAGTTTGACCGGGATGAATACATTCGCACGATGCCTTCGGCAGAATGGGAAGAATTTAACAAGCTTTCATACTCTGAAAAGAGAAAACACCTGGACCGGCTTTACCAAAATGCCGCCGCCTCCACTTTCGAATTCAAATCTAATTTTACTTTCAAAGTAAAAATGAATGGTGAGCTCTTGGAAGAAGGACAATGGAAAGTAGAACCTGACGGCAAGACCATTGTGGCCAGCAATGAGACGGGTTTTCACGACATTATCCACGTCATTTCTATAAGCCGGGAACGGATTGTGCTCAACTCTGAGCAATATGGGCGGAAAGTCAGCCTGATTCCCCTGCAAAAAGAAGCACAATAAAATTTCACGCCGCCGGAAAAGGGAAAGTGAACTGGTAGGCCCAATAAATCAGCAAAACTTGCAAAACCAGGCGCAGCCAAAGGGTCCATTCAGGAATCCGCCGAAAGCGTTTTCCCTGCCGCCGGGCCACTAGCATATAAATATTGGCCGGAGACACGGCCACCAATAAAACTATAATTCCCCAAGCCGCCCAAATGCGCCCTGCCGGCCACCACAAAGCCAGGCCCAGCACAATCTCGGCAACACCACTGAGCCATACAATCTGGAGCTTGTAGGGCAAGACGGGGGGTACTATTTTCAAAAAAAATTTTTCCCGGGTAAAATGGCTGATACCTGCCGCTACATAAAGCAACGACATCAGACCCAAACTTAACCAAGCCAGCATTAACCGGAAATATTGGCTTTGAGCTGGTCTATCTGCTGCGCTACGGCCTCGGCCTCAGCCATTTTTTCATCCGAAGCTTTGCGGTCTTTGTGCGAAAGCTGGTGGGCTTCGGCCAGCAATTTCTTGTATTGCTCGTTGAGCTTTTCCAGAGGCGATTTTTTCTTAAATAGACCAAACATATCGTAAAGGTTTGTTTTCAAATTACAACCGCACTGTGCCCAACTTGTTTTGAATCCGACTTGAATTAGAATTTGCAATACATAAATAAAAAAGAGAAGCCCTTACTATATTTTCTTGGCTTCTCTTTTTTAAATTGGGCTTAGATTAAGCAGGCATAATCACTTTGCTGATCACGTGAATCACGCCATTGTCCGTTTCTACATCCGCCGTAAGGACTTCGGCATCGTTGATCATCACTTTGCCATCGGCCAGGGTGATGGTAATGTCGCCACCTTGTACGGTGGTAGCGGTCATCCCGTCCGACAAATCGCCTGACATCACCTTGCCCGCCACCACGTGGTAGGTCAAAATGCTGGTCAATTGGTCTTTGTTCTCAGGCTGAACCAGGCTTTCTACAGTTCCAGCGGGCAGGGCAGCAAAGGCCTCGTCCAAAGGAGCAAATACCGTAAAGGGACCTTCACCGCTCAGGGTTTCTACCAATTCTGCCGCTTTTACCGCAGCTACCAAAGTGTTGAATGCGCCATTTGCAACAGCAGTTTCTACAATGTTCATAGATATTTGTTTTTTGGAAATGTAAATATGAACATGAAAGAGTAAGTAGTGCCACAATGTTGGAGGCAAAGCGGGAATTCACTAAAACTTTATGTGGGAAGCCTAAAACCAGCGAAGCCCTCGCCTAAGCTTGATGATATGATGATAAAGACTTCAAAAACAAAAAAGTTCTACAAAAGCCTGCCCATAAAAGCCTTCAACTTTCTGAAAACCAAAAAGTTGAAGGCAAACCAAAAACCAGCAAAAGAATTACCAGTAGTAAAACAAGCCCGCCTGGAGGCCAAAAGTCTGCAAAGCAGTTCGGTAGGAACGCCCGGCGTGGTATTGATGCACAACATCGGGTTGGTTTTCGCTGGCAAAGGGAATGGATACATTTTCCCCGTTTTGGTTCAAAGTTTGGTTTACTGTACTCGCGGGGGCATCCAGACTCATATAGCGCACTTCCCCCCCCCGGGTATAGGTGGCCCGCAGGTCAAAACGCAATACGTTTTGGTCCAGGCTTTTGATGATTTTGCTCAAATCCATTTGCACCCCAGCCGCAAAATTCGTCTGAAATGTACGCTCCGAAAGCAATACATCAGAGTCTATCGGCTTGGGACAATCCGAGGTAAACGATTCGCGGGGGTCCAGGATTTCCAGAGATGTCCAAAAACGCGCCATCCCAAAGCCCGCTTGCACATAAGGCTGAATGAAATGGTTTTCGCTCAGATTGAGGCGTAAAAAAGGGCTTATCAAAGTAAACTGATTAGTTACCTCAATGTCCACTACCCCCTGATACCCATTTTCAAAAAAATAATAGCCCTCGCGCGATTGAAACCCATAAGCCGAGTAGCTCATACTTAAACCCACCGAAAGAGGAGAATTGCGAATTTTGCCGGAGCCTTCAAGAGCCACACCGTGAGCCGCCCGAATGTATTGCCCCATCAGCCCAGTGGGCTGCGAATTGAGATAGTTTAAACCCAGTCCAAACTGCGCCCAGGCAGGCGTGCCGGAGACCAATAAAGCGGTCAAAATGATTAGAACAAAGGTGCAGGTCTGTTTCATAAGATAGGGTATTTAATAGTGTTACTGCATATAGGCAATACTGATGCTAACTGGTTTTTGTTGCTCTTTTGCGCACAATTTTTCCTTTAAAAAATGAAATTTTCCCCAATCCGTTTGGGGATTAACCAACCAGAAAATTGGCCAGTTCTGCCGCCGTGATATTGCCAAAAAAATGGCTCAAATCGATGGTCTGAAGGGCTTGGGTCAGTGCCTGCACTTCATAGCGTATTCCCAAAAGTTGCTTCTCAAGCATGTGTAGTTCGCCATGTCCCAGAAAATCTCCAAAAAACTTGATATCTTTAATGAGGCCTTCTTTTACGTCTATCCGGGCATCTATCTGGCCAAAGGCAAAGCGCTGCTTTTTCTGAAGGTCAAATTCGGGCGAGCGGCCATAGTTCCATTCCCAGGTTTGGTATTTGCTTTTGGAAAGGGCATAAACGGCTTCCCACTCACGGTCTGAAAGGCGATAGGTAGGGATCTCGACTTGCCCGGCAAAAATCTCGCTGAGAATATACTGCCTGAACTGCGCCATGGTCATGGCCGGGTTTAAAAACTCGGAGATATTGACCACCCGGCTTCGCACCGATTTGATGCCTTTGGAAGTAATTTTTTCGCCGGATACATTGAGGGCGTTTACCACATCCTCGATATTGGAATCGAAAAGCAGGGTACCATGGCTAAACATTTTTTGAAGTGTCGAAAACTGTGCATTGCCCGAAATCTTGCGTCCATTGGCCACAATATCATTCCTTCCGGTCATTTCGGCCGGAATGCCCAGCTTCTGCAGCGCCTCTACGATGGGGGCCACAAACTGAATGAAATTATTGACCTTAGAAGCATCGTAGCGGGTCAGGAAACTGAAATTCAGATTGCCAAAATCATGATAAACGGCCCCTCCGCCCGAGATGCGCCTTACCACAATAATTTCCTTTTCTTTGACATAGGGCGCATTGATTTCTTCAATCGTATTTTGGTGTTTGCCAATGATGATAGAAGGCTGATTGATATAAAAAAGCAGATAATCCTCCTCCGGCTCAAAATTACGGACGATGTATTCTTCCAGGGCCAGATTAATTTGCGGGTCGTGCTTGTTCTCGTTATCTATAAAAATCATATTCCGCGAAGCTTTGGGTATTGAAAAAGAATTTAAAGGATGCAAGATAGCAAAAAAAAGCCCTTGCCCGCAAGCCCGGCAGCCTCCGAACTGTTTAAATTGCGCAATTTTGCATAAAGGCGACGTTTTGGGGCCAATGCCAAACTTTGGCGGAAATAGTGCGCGCAGGCCAAGACAAACTCCCGGTTTTTTGCTAAACTTGCCCACAAAAATCCAAACCCAAGTCTTTATGAAGAGGATAGTTTTACTATGCGGCTGGCTCATCGCTGGACTACTGCCCCAACTCCCCGCCCAAAACCCGGCCCGGCAATACCAAAGCCATCTCTGGAAAACCAAATCCTGAGCATCCAAACCAATGACGGCACGTATCGCCTGCGCCCTTTTCACGAAAAAACGGTTGAGGTGTCTTTTATCCCCCGTGGCCTGGCACTGCCCGATAGCTCGCACGCGGTAGTCTTGTCTCCACAAGCCCATACAATACGTTTCCAAGAAGACGAAACCAAGATTATCCTGCACTCCGAAAGTTTGCGGATAGAAATACAAAAATCGCCCTTTCGCCTCTCTTTTTATAACCAAGACCAATTGCTTACCCAGGAAACGGAGGGCTATTTTGAGCAGGGCGCTATGCGTGGTTTTGCTTTTGCTCTTCAAGAGGAAGAAGCCCTCTATGGTACCGGAGCGCGGGCTTTGCCACTCGACCGCCGGGGCTACAGGCTGGAGCTTTATAACAAAGCGCACTATGCCTATGCCGATACCTCCTATCTGATGAATTATAACCTTCCCCTGGTTCTTTCTACTCAGAAATACCTGCTCTATTTTGACAATGCCGCCAAAGGTTTTCTGGACCTGGGCCATCAGCAGCCCAATACCCTGCGCTTTGAGACCATCGGAGGGCGAATGACTTATTACGTTGTAATTGGCGAAGATTTTTATGATGTAATGCGCCAATACACCGCCCTGACCGGGCGACAACCCTTGCCGCCCCGTTGGGCTTTTGGCAATTTTGCCTCGCGCTATGGCTATCGCAGCGAAGCCCAGGTACGCGAAACCCTGGCATTGTTTCGGCGCGACAGCATCCCGGTTGATGCGCTTGTCTTAGACCATTATTGGTACGGCGAAGGGGAAATCAAAAAAAGTGTGGCCATGGGCGACCTGGACTGGTACTCCCCCAGTTTCCCTTCGGGCGCACAACTGGTGAGCGATTTGAAAAAAATGGGGATAGAAACCGTTCTTATCACCCAGCCTTTTATCCTGACCAATTCCAAAAATTTTGCCCTCACGTCTTCACGGGGCTGGCTGGGCAAGGATGCGGAGGGAAAAACCCTGGTCGTTCCCTATTTTTACTTTGGCGAAACGGGCTTGCTGGATATTTTTAATCCCGCTGCGCAGGATTGGTTTTGGCAACAATACAAAAAACACATCCTGGCAGGCGTGCAGGGCTGGTGGGGCGACCTGGGCGAGCCCGAAGTACATCCTTCTGAAATGCAACACGTGGCTGGCCCGGCGGATGAAGTCCACAATATTTATGGGCACTACTGGGCCAAAATGATTGCCGAAGGCTATGCCCGCGATTTTGCCCGCCAAAGGCCCTTTATCCTGATGCGGGCCGGCTTTGCTGGTTCACAACGTTTTGGGCTGATTCCCTGGTCGGGCGATGTGTCGCGCACCTGGGGTGGTTTTCGGTCTCAGCCAGGCTTGGCCCTGAATATGGGCCTGGGCGGGCTGGCTTATATGCACTCCGATTTGGGAGGCTTTGCCGAAGGCAGCAAAACGCCCGAACTCTACCGCCGCTGGCTCCAATACGGTGTTTTTCAACCCATCTACCGGCCCCATTCGCAGGAAAGCGTTCCGGCGGAACCCGTATTTTACGAAGAGCCCCTCAAGAGCCTGATTCGCAAACAGATAGAACTCCGCTATCGGCTCCTGCCCTATCACTACACGATGGCTTTTCAAAACCAACAGGAAGGAAAGCCGCTGATGCGCCCGCTTTTTTTTGAAGAACCGGAAAACCCCGCTTTGCGCAATCTAGCCGACACCTATTTTTGGGGGGATGCTTTTTTGGTGGCCCCGGTGCTCAATCCCGGCCAGAAAAGCCGCCGAGTCTATCTTCCCAAAGGCCAGCAATGGTTTGATTTCTGGACGGGCCAGGCTTTTGCCGGCGGGCAGTGGCTCAATCTCAGCCTGCAAGACGAGACTATCCCGGTGTTTGTACGGGGCGGGGCCTTTATTCCGCAGGTACCTGTTTTCCAATCCACGCAGGCTTACCATAGCCGGGAGATTTTTATTGATTTTTATTGGGACAGCACCCAGGTGCGCTCATCCGGAATATGGTATGAAGACGATGGCCGCAGCCCCCAGGCCTTTGCCCAGAAGAAATATGAACTGGTAGAAATGCAATTTGAACAACAAAACAAGCTGGCCAGCCTCCGACTGAATAAAAGCAAGACTCGCTATGAAGGCATGCCTACCCTACGGACATTAACACTTCGTGTCCGGGGCCTTTCGCAGGTGCCGCGTGAAATTCGCTGGCAGGGCAAAATCATCCCGGTTGGTCAGGACAAACGCCTCACCTGGCAGAAGGAAGATAAGACCTTGGTACTAAAGGTGGAATGGAAAGGAAACAAGCCCCTGGTGCTTAGCTGGCTTAGATAGTCCCGGGGAAAAAAGGCGTATTCCGTTTCGGGCAATGGCTTGATTCAAGCAGGGAAAAAACGAAAGCTACTTTTGCCTGTATTCTTCCAGTGTGGGCCTTAAAAAATACGTCTGAAACCCGGGCGAAGGAAGCAGGCGCAAAGGCTGGGCCGAGGCCTGACTCAGGGGCAGGTACGAAGGGGGAGCCGTGAGCAATGCATAGGCATAACGAAAAGGAATATGGTCAAAGTGAAAACAGATATTTTCGTAAGCTGTTCTCACCAAACGGGTATAACCTTCATCTTTGATGAAACCAATGGAATGGAGCGGCTTAGGGGAGCGGTTTTTGTACGGAGGAAAGTGCCTGAGATAGGGCAATTTTTGAGTAGCCATTGGCGCAGAGGAAAAGGTATTCCCTGGCTTTTCCTGGGCCCAAAGACAGGTGAGGCTGAGGCCAATGGCAAAATAAAAAACAAGCTGCTTTTTCATCAACAATACCCGTTTTGATATTTAAAAACTTTCCAAAACTGCCTTGACATCCTCCATCAGCCACATGGGGGTGGAGGTGGCCCCGCAAATGCCTACCCGGTCACCTTCCACAAACCAGGCTCTTTCCAGTTCTTCCGGGTTAGAGATAAAGAAAGTATTGGGATTCACTTCTTTGCAAACATTATAAAGCACTTTGCCATTAGAAGATTTGGTGCCCGCCACAAAAATCACCTTGTCAAAATCCTGGGCAAAAAAGCGGAGTTCTTTGTCTCGGTTCGATACCTGGCGGCAGATGGTGTCATTGGCATTGACCACTATGCCAGAGGCCTCGAGCTGGGCTTTGATTTCGTAAAATTTATCGGTGCTTTTGGTGGTTTGGCTGTAGAGGGTCATCTGGCGGGGCAGTTCTGCCAGTTCCAGCTCAGAAATATCCTGAAAAACTATGGCTTGGTTATCGGTTTGCCCAAGTAAGCCTTTTACTTCGGCGTGGCCGTGTTTGCCATAAATATAGATAGGCTCCTGCTTATCGTGTGAGTTTTTAATGCGGTTTTGCAACTTCAGCACCACCGGACAGGAGGCGTCAATCAGCTCTAAATTGTTTTGCAGGGCCAATTGGTAGGTAGAGGGCGGCTCTCCGTGGGCGCGTATCAGCACCTTTTCATCCTGAAGGCTTTGTAAATCATCATGGTCAATGATTTTGAGCCCTTTGTTTTCGAGGCGTTTCACCTCTTCATCATTATGAACAATGTCTCCCAGGCAGTAGAGATAGCCCTGTTCTTCCAGAATGTCTTCCGCCATCTCAATGGCATATACTACCCCAAAGCAGAATCCTGAGTGTTGGTCAATGGTTACTTGAAGGTTGAGCATATCGTTGACTTAAAAAAATGCAAGCACTAAAAATGGTTGTTTGGAATGTAACAACTGAAAAAAATAAAAGTTTGACTTTTATATCCAAGTCCTTCTCTTATTGTCCTTGTTCTCTGCCCCTGCCTCTCTTAGTCTAGCAAGGTATTCAAAAACGCCACCTCAGACGGCTGGCAGACCCCACTTTGGATGAGATAATCGGCAATGGCCGGGCGCATTCCCTCGGGTAGTTCGCCTCGGCCAGGTTTGCGAGTATTTTTTGCTTGTCGGCCCGGATTTCCTGACTCAGGCCGAGCAAAGACGGCGTATTGGCTTGGATAGAAAAGCGTAAAAACCGGATTTCCACGTTTTCCGGGGCGCCTCCATCGTGCCTTTGCAAAACCATCGCAGCGCTTCTGGATGCG
>JAAUUB010000299.1 GCA_012031215.1 Microscillaceae bacterium
TTTGTTTAATGCGGGAGGGCTATTCTTGAGCTTACTGGGCTACAGCGCAGAGGAAATTCGCGGGTTAAGCTATTTAGCTTTGCATAGTCCGAACCAATCGCTCACGGGGCAAGAACGCCTGTGGCAAAAACTGAGAAGTGGCCAGATTCAAACCCTGGTGCAACATTTACGGCATAAAGACGGCCACGAAGTCCCCTTCTTTGCTACTTTACTGCCAATGGTCAATACCCTGGGCGAGACCTACAAAATTATTCAATTGGCTTTGCCCCTTCAAGCTGGCCAAAAAACTACCATTGAAGCCCTCATTCAAAATGTTTGAGCAAAAATGTAGGGCTTGTAAGGGTTTATGTTTAAATTTGCGCCCTTAAATATGAAGGATTATGAGCAAAACCCAAAAAGATAAAGACCCACAGGCCAAGCCCAATCAGGATAAAGTCAAATCAAACACCCAACTCCTGGAAACCACCGCCACAAGCACCCCCAAAGGACTGGATACCGAGAAATTTATCCGAAAAAACCGCCTGCTCCTCGGCGGTGCGCTTGGCATTCTTCTTCTCGTCGTGCTAAGCATTCTTTACTACCGCTACACTATGCAAGCCGCCGAAGCACAAGCACAGGAAGAGATGTTTCCCGCCGTTTCTTTCATTGAATCTGATTCTGTAAAACTGGCTTACGAAGGCAATGATGCCTTTCCCGGCTTCAAGGAAATTCAAGCCGATTATGCGGGCACGAAAGCTGCCAACTTGGCCGCCTTTTATGCTGGGGTTGCGCTCATGAAGCAAGAAAAATTCAAGGAGGCACTCACTCAACTGGAAAAATTCAACAGCCGCGATTTGCTACTCCAAGCCCGGGCCTATGCCCTGGTGGGCGATTGCTATTCCGAAATGGCACAATATGCCAAAGCCGAGGAATACTATAAAAAGGCCAGTGAATACAAGCCCAATGACCAATTTACCCCCCGTTATTTGATAAAACTAGCCCTTGTACTAGAAAATCAAAATAAGTACCCGGAAGCTATCCAGGTTTATGATAAACTCATCGAGAAACACTTTAAGGCTAACAATGAACTGACCGAGGCCAAAAAATATAAGGCCCGTCTGGAGCAGTTGCGCCAAAAATAGTTGGTACTTGGGATGGCTTTTGCCAGTTTTAATATTATTTTAGCACCATCGACCTCATCCAAAATGCACATTCATCGCTAACTGATTGCATCTCATGGCAAGTGCCCAAAAGAACCTAAGTGATTATTCCCGGCAAAATGTGGGTAACATCGCCAACAAACGTTTTGCGATAGTCGTCGCCGAATGGAATGAAAAAATTACCGACCTGCTGCTAAAAGGAGCTATCCATACGCTGCTGCAAGAGGGCGCGCGCGAAGAAAATATATTTGTCAAATTAGTTCCGGGCAGCTTTGAACTAAGCCTGGGGGCCCAATGGATGGCGCAAGACTCGAGAATAGATGCAGTGATTTGTCTCGGATGTATCATCAAAGGCGAAACCCCACATTTTGATTTTATCGCCCAAGCCCTTGCGCAGGGAATTACCCAAGTAGGGCTGAAATACAACAAACCCGTTGTTTTTGGGGTGCTCACTACCCTTGACGAGGCCCAGGCCCAGGCCCGCGCTGGCGGAGAACATGGCAACAAAGGCGATGAAGCCGCCGCTACGGCCATCAAAATGTTGTTTTTTTGAGAAAATCGTACCTGTATCTCCAGGGTATCATCATTTACTTCGGCTTCGGCTGGCCGCATAAAAGGAAAAAAGAGATAAAAGAATGAAAATATTAAAATTCGGAGGTACCTCAGTAGGCGCACCTGAAAGGATGAAACAGGTAGCACAACTAGTGGCTCAAACCCCCGGCCCTCGCTTAGTGGTTTTATCCGCCTTGGCCGGCACCACCAATGCCCTGGTTGAAATTGCCGAAGCCTGTTTACGCCGACAGAACCCACAAGAAAAAATAGAAGCCCTCGCCCAACATTATCAATCCTTTGTCGCTCAACTCTATTCTCACGCAGAAGGACTCAAAAAAGGCCAACAAATCATTGAAGAGCATTTTCAGACCCTCCGCGTGCTTGTCGAGTCGGAGGACTTCGGCCCCCGCGACGAGAAAATGGTGCTGGCTCAGGGCGAGCTTATGTCCACCAAGTTTTTTCAAGCCTACCTGGAAGAAACTGGGCAAGAATCGGCCTTGCTAGCCGCGCTTCATTTCATGAAAATAGATGAAGAAGGCGAGCCTCTGCTCGAGTACATTGCCGCCAAACTAAGCGAAGAACTAACAGAATATCCGGGCAAAATCCTGTTTGTAACCCAGGGCTATATCTGTCTTAATCACCTGGGCGAGATAGACAACCTCAAAAGAGGCGGCAGCGATTACTCGGCCACCCTGATTGGGGCCGCTATCCGGGCCGAAGAAGTGCAAATCTGGACCGATATAGACGGTATGCACAATGCCGACCCCCGGTTTGTAGAAAACACGTTTCCTGTGGCTGAGCTTTCTTTTGAAGAAGCCTCCGAACTGGCCTACTTCGGTGCAAAAATACTCCATCCTTCGGCCATTCACCCCGCCCAGCTTTTTAATATCCCGGTTCGTCTGCTGAATACCCTTATGCCCGACACCCCAGGCACACTCATCTATGCCCAGCCTACGCCCACTCCCGGAATCAAATCCATCGCGGCCAAAGACGGTCTCACCGCCATCAAAATCAAATCTACCCGTATGCTTATGGCCTACGGCTTTCTCAGAAAAATCTTTGAGGTGTTTGAAAGCTATAAAACCCCCATTGATATGATTACTACCTCGGAGGTGGCTGTTTCGCTCACTATCGATGATGAAACCCATCTGGAGGCCATTTGCCAGGAACTGGAAAGATATGGAAAGGTAGAAACAGATACCTGCCAAAGCATTATCTGCATTGTGGGAAATTTTGTGAGCGAGCAAAAAGGAACGCCAGCCCGCATTTTCAAGGCTTTGGAAAATATTCCAATTCGGATGATTTCTTTTGGCGGCAGCCGGCATAATATTTCTATCCTGGTCAGTACGCAGGATAAAATCGCGGCTCTCAACCAACTACACCAGGGCTTATTTGGCGAAGCCTAAGCTAATTGCCTCATTGCGGGTAGGCCGGAATGCCCTCATAGCTTTGGTAAGCAGCCAAATCGGAACAGAAAGCATAGGCCTGGTACTGTGTTCCATTACAAACGGCCACATAAGCCGCCTGGACAATGTGATTGTATTGGCACACCTGGTCAAGAGTTGCTTGCGCAATGGCCACATAAGGAGCCTTACACTCTACCAAAAAATAGGGTCTGAGCTGGCGGTCATACACCAAAATATCAGTTCTTTTTCCCAGATTTCCATATTTAGTGCCCCGCTCGGCTTGTATCAGGCC
>JAAUUB010000093.1 GCA_012031215.1 Microscillaceae bacterium
CGGCCTCGGTAGTCAGCAAGAGTGCAGCGATAGAAGCGGCGTTTTCCAAAGCCAAACGAGTTACTTTGGTTGGATCGATGACCCCTACTTTCATCAGGTCTTCGTAAACGTCCGTGCGGGCATTGTAGCCAAAAGCACCCTGGCCTTCGCGAACTTTTTGCACCACTACGGAGCCTTCGCCGCCAGCATTGGCCACGATGGTGCGCAGCGGAGACTCGAGCGATATACGGATGATATTGACCCCGGTAGCTTCATCTTCATTCAGGATTTCAACGCCACTGAGGGCTTCGCTGGCACGGATAAGGGCCACACCACCTCCTGTTACTACGCCTTCTTCTACGGCAGCACGGGTGGCGTGCAAGGCATCATCCACACGGTCTTTTTTCTCCTTCATTTCTACTTCGGTGGCCGCACCGATGTGCAGGATGGCTACTCCACCTGAAAGCTTGGCCAGGCGTTCCTGCATTTTCTCGCGGTCGTAGTCGGAAGTTGTATTCTCGATTTGGGCTTTGATTTGGTTTACACGGCCCTGGATGTCTTCTTTGCTACCAGCACCATTGACAACCGTGGTATTGTCTTTGTCGATGATGATTTTCTCTGCATTGCCGAGGTAATCGAGGGTAGCATTTTCCAGTTTGTAGCCACGTTCTTCGCTGATGACGGTGCCGCCGGTCAGGATGGCAATGTCTTCCAACATAGCTTTGCGTCGGTCGCCAAAGCCAGGGGCTTTCACTGCCGCAACACGCAAAGCTCCACGGATTTTATTCACTACCAGGGTAGCCAAGGCTTCGCCATCTACGTCTTCGGCGATAATCAACAAAGGACGGCCTGTTTGGGCAACGGCTTCCAGCACGGGTAGCAGTTCTTTCATAGAAGACACTTTTTTCTCAGAAATGAGGATAAAAGCACTTTCCAGAACAGCTTCCATTTTTTCGGTATCCGTAACGAAGTAAGGAGAAAGATAGCCACGGTCAAATTGCATCCCTTCTACAGTCTTCACTTCGGTTTCCGTGCCTTTGGCTTCTTCTACGGTGATTACCCCGTCTTTGCCTACTTTGTCCATTGCGTCGGCAATCATTTTGCCGATTTCCTCGTCGTTGTTGGCTGAGATAGTGGCTACCTGCGCAATTTCGGCGGAGCTTTCGATGGTTTTTGACTGAGCTTTGAGGTGAGCTACTACGGCGGCCACGGCTTTGTCAATACCACGCTTAATGTCCATTGGATTGGCTCCGGCGGCTACGTTTTTGATGCCCGCGTTGAAAATCGCTTGGGCCAATACCGTCGCGGTGGTGGTTCCGTCGCCGGCGGTGTCTGCCGTCTTAGAAGCAACTTCTTTGACCAGTTGCGCGCCCATGTTCTCAATGGGGTCTTTCAACTCGATCTCCTTGGCTACGGTTACCCCGTCTTTGGTAATGGCGGGAGCACCAAATTTTTTGTCCAAAATCACATTGCGCCCTTTGGGACCCAGGGTTACTTTGACTGCATTGGCCAAAGCATCCAAACCTTTTTTTAATTTGTCGCGGGCTTCGGTTTCGAAAAAGATATCCTTTGCCATATTTGTAAAATTAGTATTTTGAATAATTGAGTTAAAAAAATAAATCTAAAAAAAAAAGTGCCTTACAGAATGGCGAAAATGTCAGATTCGCGCATAATGAGGTACTCTTTGCCATCGATGGTGATTTCCGTGCCGGAATATTTCCCATAGATAACGGTGTCGTTTACTTTCACCGTCAACGGCTCATCTTTTTTGCCATTGCCTACGGCCACCACAGTACCTTTTTGCGGTTTTTCTTTGGCCGTATCGGGAATGATGATGCCGGAAGCGGTTTTTTCTTCGGCAGCTTCGGGTTCTACCAGTACCCGGTCAGCTAAAGGTTGGATTTTTACTGACATATTGTGAAAAAAGTTTGGGTTAAGGAATTAAAAAATGAGTGTTTCGAATCTCGGATTCTATGTAGCGAATAGCATTTCTTATGCCAAGCCCAAAAAACAGCCTTTTTGCCGGGAATTGCGCCTGACAGTTTTTCAGGTTTCGGCTGTCAGGTACATTTTGGCACATGAATACCCTGGTTTTCTTTTTTTTACTTAGCAATTTTATTTGGTGATAATCCCCCTGAATGCTTATATTTGAGTAGAACAGTGGAAATAACCAGATAAATTGACCTGTTTTTAAGAAAACACGTTTTTATTGTTAAACCTGACACGGAAAATCTCTTACTTAACCCAAATCAGACAATTTATGAAGCACCTCGAGGAAGACTGGCTCACGCGTGGCCTCATTGACTATGAGTACAAGAAATATGTACTGTTGGCGTATTTGCAGGAAGTCAAAAAACAATTTGAACAGGTACGGCTCTACCCTCATCTCTCCGATTTGGTCTTTCATTACCAAAACCTCTGCACCCTGCGCCAAAACCAAGAATTGCTGCAGGAAAATTTTCCCAAAGAAATATCGCGCGCCGATTTTGAAAAACTTAGCCTGGAGTACAAAAAAATAGCCCAGGACGACAGCATTATGCAGGAAATGGAAGAGATTATTTTCTTTGCCCTGCCCCAAATAAAACAGGTACTGGAAGAAGGCAAAAGCATTCACGACTATGTAGAAGAAAATCTTGAAATCAGTCCGGTAGGCATCACCCCCCTGCGCGAAGACGAAGGGTATTTGTTTTGAGAGAAAAAAATCAAAACGAACTGGCCGTTTATGAATACAAACTTAGTGTTTTTGAAAATGCACAGGAAAAGTTTCAGGCCATCCACGCTTTTTTCTCGAGAATGTAGCCCTCCATCTTGGCCTGAGCCTCGAGAGTGTGAAACTTGACCTCATTCGTCGCTATCGCAAGATGATGCATCCGGCTACTTACCTCATTTATTCCGCCCTGACGTTTCCCCGTCAGGAGACCTTGTTGCCGATTGCCAAGCGGCTTTTGGTTCGATACCTCAAAAGAAATACTTAGGCAAAAAAAAGGCGGTCATATAAAAACCGCCTTTTTTTGCCTCGAGAAGCTACTCTGATTTATTTGCCTTCCGAATTTTTAATTTCTTTGTGCTTTCCGATTTGGTAGCGTACCAAAAACTGGTTATAAGCTACCTGGAGGGCCTGGTTGTTGGTATCTGATGCCAAGGCTTTCTGGTAGGCCAGTTGGGCATCGAGCAAAAAGCCCTGCTCTTCGTAAAAAAAAGCCTCATTAAGGGTTTTGGACACCTCACTTTCCGAGCCATTTTGCTGTTGTTGGTTAAAGTCGGAAAATGCCTGCTTGAATACACCCTGGCGCTCTTCCGACAAAAAGTTTAGGGCATATACAAACTCATACACATTTTCTTTGGAACGGGGCGTGATGTCTGTTCGCTCTTTAGAAAGAAAGACCAGTTGCAGCATATCGGCTGGTTCTATTTTGTTATTTTCCTGGCTCAGAGCCACCATTTTCTCTACATCCAGCGTAAAAGCTGTATCTTGCACCGCAATTTCCTGAATTATCTCATTAAATTGGTTCATCACCAGCAATTGATAAGTTTGCGTACCTTTGAGGTGATGCCATTGAATAAGATATTGCTTCTGAAAGGCATTGCTGTTGTGCGGCATCATCACCACCAGTTCAGACTCAAACGTAGCCCGCTCTACCGAACCCGTTACGTGCTGATATTTGTAGGGGTTTTTGTGAATATTTTCCTGTTCCTTCATCGTCAGGCCATCATACACAAAGGCCGCATATTTCTGACCAGCCGTTTTTTTGGCTTGGTTCATTTTTGCCACCAAATCACTGACCTTAAAAGTGCCCGCTTTTTCCAGTTGTACCGTAGTGCCGTCGCTGTGCACCAGGCTCAGGTAACTTTGGGCGGGCATAGTAATACTGGCACTGGCGGCTAGTTTTGCACCCACTTTCAAGAGCTGCCCCCCCGCGCTGGGATAGGCTTTGCTGGGCGAACCACTGCTGGCCAAGACTTTGAAAGTATAATCCTGGGCCAAAACCGAAAGAGGTAAAAACAAAAGCAGGGTAAAAATGACAAGTGTGCTTTTCATAGGTTAATTAAAATTTAGGGTATTTACGAAGTTCTTTTTTTGAAGTTGAATATTTTTACAATCAGGCCATAATAAATTTCTACAAAGATGCCCGCAAAAGCCACCGCCAAAATAGCCAGGTTAATTTCAACCCGCAAACGATACCATACAAAGGCATACAAGCTGATTAACAAAATACCCAAAAAGAATAACACCTGAAAAATAATCGTAACGGCATCATACCAATAGCCCAGCTTCTGAAAGAAATAAGAGAATAACATGACGCTAAGCAAGGTAATAAAAACCGAAATAGAAAAATCAATCCAACCATTCAGTTCTTCTATATATTCTCGGTTCAGAATCATAGAAACAATATTGGCATGAATGACCACCCCAAACATTTCAGGCGTTCTCTTATTTATGTAATTTTCGTTGAGGGGGGTATAAAATTTATCATCAAAAGAGCGCTGCCCAAGCGAGCGGCCCAGATAGCCCAATATCACAATCCGGTCTTTGAAGACTTCCTCTGCTTCAAATTGTTGCTCAAAAACCTGGGTATAATCTAAGGCCCGAAAAACCGAGGTCTGCCCACTTTCGGTGCCGATATTGCCCCGGTAGTTGATATATTCGCTGGGGTTTTTACGGGCCAAAAAATTTTTGGCTGCCGCTGGGGTCATACTGCTCGGCCAATTTTACACCAAAAGACAACACTTCGCCTTTATCTTTTACCTGGGTGGCCGGAATGAAAGAGCGGCAGGTGTAAAATCCGGTTTCATTGCCAGCACCCTCGGTGCTAAGGTTGGCATAGCCGCCCTGGGCCTTTTCCAAAAATAGCGGGTGAGAGGTCTCGAGGCTGTCATATTGCTTAGTTTTCTCATTAAACTTTCGGGAAGATAACTCCGAAACCAAAACTAGCTTATTAAATTGGGCCAGGCTGGCTTGTAGGGTGCTGTCGGTTTGTGGGTCCTTCGGACTACGGAAAAAAGCATCAATGCCTACCACGCGCGGCTGGTGTTGGGCGATGATATTAAGGAGTTCGGCAATACCAGTCCGGTCAAGCTCCCCAATATTGACCAGCGTAATGCGCTCGTCGGCAGGCAGGGCAGGCCTTAACTTCGAGAAAACCACATCGGTCATGTCAAAATCATCCAGGGTCTGAGAGATGGGATTAAAAACCTCTAAGTTTTGAAAAACCGGGATCTGCGAAAAAGCCCACATAAAACCAAAAATAATAAACAAAATGGCCAGGCTGTGGAATAGATTTTTGAGCATGGACGTATA
Source organism: Microscillaceae bacterium (assembly GCA_012031215.1). Classification (GTDB taxonomy): domain Bacteria; phylum Bacteroidota; class Bacteroidia; order Cytophagales; family Microscillaceae; genus JAAUUB01. The sequence goes on from JAAUUB010000093.1 coordinate 5,279, forward strand.
ATTTTAAAACCAGAGGATAAAGAATGGGGCCTGCCAAAGGCTATTTTTCCGAACCCAATTGTATTGCTAACGAAATTAGGACTTTCTCTGAGTATATTCTTTTGAGATTCTTCTAAATTTATAGCCAAAAACCATTCCATTGCCTATATGCACAAACGCCCTAAAATAGAAATCAACTTGGATGTGTATGAAAAAAGCATCCTGAAAGGAGATAGGGTCATGCTCGGTCGGGCTATTACCCTCATAGAAAGCCGACATCCCGCGCATAAGGTCTTGGCCCGCACTTTGATGGCCCGCCTGATGCCCCACACTGGCCACTCCTTGCGCATTGGGATTACGGGAGTGCCGGGCGTAGGCAAAAGCACTTTTATTGAAGCCCTGGGCAAACAGATTGTGGCGGCGGGCCATAGACTGGCCGTCCTGGCCATTGACCCTAGCAGCAGCCGTAGCCGAGGCAGCATCATGGGCGATAAAACTCGGATGGAATCGCTCTCTATTGACCCCAGGGCCTTCATACGCCCCTCGCCCGCCCAAAACTCCCTGGGAGGGGTGGCCCGAAAAACCCGCGAAACTATGCTGCTTTGTGAAGCCGCTGGTTTTGACATCATTTTTATCGAGACTGTTGGCGTGGGGCAGTCTGAAACACTGGTGCACGGGATGGTGGACTTTTTTCTGCTGCTCATGCTGGCTGGTGCCGGAGACGAACTTCAGGGTATTAAACGTGGTATTATGGAAATGGCCCACGCCCTCGTGATCAACAAAGCCGATGGAGAAAACCAACAAGCCGCGCAGGTGGCCCGGGCTGAATACGAAAGTGCCTTGCATCTTTTTCCCGCCGCCCCCAGCAACTGGTCGCCTCGGGTCAAAACTTGCTCCGCTCTGAAAAACCAGGGAATTCAAGATGTTTTTGATATGTTTTTAGAATACGAAAAAACAACTAAACAAAACGGGTTTTTTTACCAAAATCGCCAACAGCAAAACCTAACCTGGATGTACGAAACCATCCATATTGCCCTGGAAGAAAGCTTTTATCAGCATCCGGCAGTAAAACAAATGCTCCCGATTTTGTCAGAAAAAGTGGCCAAGGGGGAATTGCCTCCCCTGGAAGCGGCCCAGGCCCTCCTGGAGGCCGGGAAATGACCCATGTCAATTCCAGACTGATATATTTGCGACTGCGCTGGATTGCATTTAACTTTGACCTTGATGCTTAAAACTTCAAATTCACTACTTACACTTCCTCTAAATCCTTAGCCTGTATGAGTATTTTACGTTCTTTGATTGATTCTGTCAAAAGTGCCGTCTCCAATGAAGCTTTTGAGCGGGTAAAAGCCCGCGATTTACACGACGAATTACTGCAAACTATTCAACTGGCCCGCTTTGACTATAACATCACGGCCGAAGAAGTTGCTGACATCAAGCAATTGGCCAGCCGCTTGGAAATCACCAGTACTGAATTACAAAAAATAAAGCACGATTTGTTGGAAGATGTGGTGAATCACGCCCTGGCCGATAATCATATTACGCCAGAAGAGAAAGCCTTGATTCAAGAAGTAGAAGATTGTCTGCAATACGAGCCCGAACCCACGTTGCAAGCCCAATTGGAAAAATTAAAACAAATGGGCTAAATAAATTCCTCCTAAAACAGCTCCCAAGTCTTTCGCTTTATACTGGGCGGTAAGGATAGGATGCAGGAAGTGCTAAAAGCTAAACTTTACCTGCGGCAGAAGTGCTTGCCAAAAGACTTGTTGGGCATCGGGGATTTCGTTGTGGCGCAAATTTACTTCTCTCAGGCGGGCGCATTGACGAAACTCATCGGGCAATAGTTCTATCTGATTATGGCTCAGGTCAATAAAGACCAATTCTTTCAATTCCGAAAGCTTGGGATTTACCCCACGAATCATATTTTCGCGGAGGGATAAATGTTTTAAATAGGGCAAATAGGTGATTTCATCCGGCAGGAAAGCCAGACGGGTAGCTGATATGTCTAAATCGGTCAGATTGACCAGGCCTTGCAACTGGGCCAATACTTGGCTCATCTCTAACTCGGCATTGTAAGACAGGTTGATTTTTCGCAGGCGGTTAAGCTTTTCGGCTTGGGGAGGGAGTTGTCGGAGTTGATTGCGGGACAGCGAAAGTATCCGCAAATGACTCAGTTGGCAGATTTCGTCGGGCAATTCTATCAACTCATTTTCATCCAGATAAAGCTCCTGCAAATGGTTGAGCTCGCCTATTTCTTTGGGTAATTTTCGCAAAGTATTATTCGAGAGATGCAAAACTTTGAGTTGAGGAAGCTGGCCCAGCAGGCGCAAAGTAGCTGCATAATCCAGGATGGGATTCATTTCCAGGTAAAGCGATTGTAGATTGTTCAATTGGGCGATGCCCAAAGGAAGTTGATTCAGGAAGTTTTGATTGAGGTTGAGGATGCGCAAATTTTTCAATTGTCCCAGGTTTTCGGGAAGCTCCCGGATTTGGTTAAAAAACAAATCCAGAATTTGCAAGGAGGCTAATTTGCTTACCTCAGCAGGTAGGAAGGCCAATTGATTGGCTTGCAGATACAGTTCTTTGAGGTGAACCAGCTTGCCCAATTCCGCCGGGAGTGCCATCAGGTTATTGGTGTATAAATCTAGGCTTTCCAGTTGTTGCAGATTGCCAATTTGAGGCGGGAGGCTTTGCAGGTTATTATTACTCAAAAAAAGTCGCTTCAGGCCCGGCAATTGTGCCAATAGTGCAAGGGCTGACCGGACATCAAGGCCGGGATTAAAGCTCAGGTTGACTTCCTCGAGGGCACTGAGTTGGACAATTTCATTGGGAAGCTGGCTCAGTTGATTGCTGTGTAAATCCAAAATTCGTAAATGGGCGAATCGGCCAATTTCGGCAGGTAGGTGGGTCAGGTTTTGTTGGCTCAGGTCAAGATGATGAACAATTTCAGGCGTTTTGAGGGCTTGTTCGATAGAGCGGAAAACATTTTCCGGGCGGATAAGCGGATTTTTGTAGGTGGTTTGAGCCATTACTTCGGGCTGGGCCAGTAGCCAAGTGGGTGGATAAGCCAAGAAGCAATATCCTACAAATGCCCAATACCTTAGTGTGCTGTTCATAATTTTGGTGAAATTTTTAGAGACCCAGGCAATGTTTTCAAAACTACAATCGTTTATACTTCTTCCTGCTAAAAAGTAATCTACTTTAAGCGGCTAATTTCGTCTTGTTACAAAAGATGAAGCCAGGTTTTTCATAAAAAGAAACTGGTTGTGAAAAATTAGGGGCCAATATTACCTGCTATTCTCTACGTGATAAACAGTAAAAGTTTGGTCTAACTAGCTGTAAAATAAGTAAAAAAACAAAATAAATACAACCACAGTGCATCTACAAAATGCCAATATTTGGTTATCAGTCTGATTCGCAATTGATTAGGCGGGTTTACACTATATATAAACGAATCTACATATTTTCGGTAGCGCAGTGCCTCTACCCAGGCTACCACCAAAAACCAGATACCTCCCAAGAGGTGGGCGATGTGCAAACCCGAAATTACGTACAAGAATGCCCCCGAAATGCTTTTTTGCAAAGTAATGCCCTGCCCCTGAAGCAGCATCCAACCCCATAGCTGCATCCCGATAAAGGCCAGTCCCAGTCCCAGGGTCAGGCTTATCCAAAGACGATAGAAAAAAAAGGCTTCGCGCCGGATGCTCACATTGGCCGCGTGCAGGGTGAGGCTACTGAGTAAGATGAGTATGGTACTGACCCAAAAAACCGCCGGCATTTCGAAGCGAACCCAGTCTGGACGAGCCTGGCGGTTAAGATAGAGCATCGTAAGAATAAAAAACATCAGGCTCATCCCAAAGATGCCTAGCCCCAGCATAAAATTGTAAGGTTCGCGCCGCCGCAATATTGATTTTTCTTCCTTTATTTCCGGGTCTTGCATGGCAATAAATTTATCCAAAAAAACCCGCCCTCAGCCCGAATGTTTAGGGTTGAGCAAGTTTAAGTTCAAAATAATAAGCATTGGGCTTGAGAATGAGCTTGGAATCACTTGCTGGGAGTTCTATTTTTTGCCATTTTGCCGTAGGATAAATCCATTCCAGTTCGCCGTTTTTAGTCTGTATCTGCACGGGCAGGGCAAAACCAGGTACATCGGCCTGCCATCGGTGCTCAAGCCAGGTTTTATCTTTACCTTTGGGGCTGAGGCGATATTCCAGCACGGGCAAGCGAGGGTAATAAAGATACTGTTTGAAAAAATAACCGTAGTCCTGGCCCAGTTTCTGGTTGATATAAGCAATTAGCTCCTTAGTGTTCGTATTTTTAAGTTTAAAATCGGTAGTAATGCCTTTCAGCAGGCTAAACCATTTCTCGTCGTCGTTTACCACGTTGCGCAGGGTATGGAGCATCAAAGCACCTTTGGCATACATATCGCCACTGCCTTCCGAATTTACCTCCAAAGGGCCAACTATTGGCGCTTGGTTGCGCACATTGCTGCTTAGCCCCATCACATAGCGGAAGGCATCTGCTTGACCATACATACACTCAGCATACAAACTTTCGGTATAGGTGCAAAAAGATTCGTGAATCCAGAGTTCGGCGTGGTCTTGACAACTGACGCTGTTGCCCCAGTATTCGTGGCCTACTTCGTGGATGATGATATAATCAAAGCGCAGGCCGATGCCAGTGCCCGAAAGGTCATAACCCAGGTAGCCGTTTTTATACTGGTTGCCATAGGCTATAGCCCCCTGGTGTTCCATACCCAGGTAAGGGGTCTCGACCATGCCAAAGCCATCGTTCCAGAAGGGATATTTACCAAAATATTTTTCATAGCAGGCCAGCATTGGGCTCGTTTGGGCAAACTGCTTCCGGGCTTTTTCCAGGTTATAGTCCAACACATAGTAATCGAGGGCCAGTGAATCACCATCTTGGGCAACATAAACCTCCGAAAACTGGACATAATGGCCAATGTTGAGCGTAACATTGTAATTATTAATCGGATAGCCCACGCGCCAATCGTAGCGGGTAAAATTATCGGCCAGTTTTTCTTCCTTTACCAGCCGGCCATTGGCAATGCAGCGCAGTGCGGAGGGCACCTCGCAAGCTATCCGCATACTGTCTGGTTCTTCGCTGAGATGGTCTTTGTTGGGCCACCAGACACTGGCCCCCAGTCCCTCGCAGGAAACCCCAACCCAGGGCCGGCCTTTCTGGTCTTTGGCCCAGGAAAAACCGCCGTCCCAGGGGGCATCGACGGCCACCCGGGGCTTGCCCAGATAGTACACCACAAAAGTGCCCCTTTGGCCCTTAGGAATGGTCTGGGGGAAATCTACAAAAGTGGCATTTCCTTCGCGGCTAAAAGAAAGCGTTCGTCCTTCAAAAACAATATTCAAAATTTCCAAGTTAGCAAAGAGGTCTATCTGTAGGCGGGTAAAATCGGCCTTCGCCTCGAAATAAATCGAGTTTTGCCCTTTGATAAACTGCCTATCCGGTTCTACGCGCAGGGCCAAATCGTAGTAGTACACATCATAACAACTACGCAAAGAACTGAGCGTGCCTCGCAGGCTGTCCTGACGGGTATAGGTTTGGCCCTTGAGGGGCGTAAAAGTTCCCAAGCCCAAAACCAAAACCCATCCCCACATGGAAGTAACCCAAGTGTGAGGAGAGAATTTTAAGAAAAAATGCGCCATATTTTTGAAGAAATAAAAATTAAACAAACCCGAATTGTCAATCACAGGACGAAAAATTTTTAAAAAAAAAATATAAAAATCTAAACTTGCCCGTTACTAACCATCATTTTTATCTACTTTTGAACCGTATTTCGTAATCTACTTGCCAAGAATTTAAGAAAAAGCGAAGTTTAATCTTCTATCCCCTTCTGCCGCGATAGAATCTTATACTCCTCTTTGAACTATCTTTAGGGGTAGATTTTTCAAACACAAGGAAAGTTAGTTCAATTCAAACACCCAAAAATGCAAAAAGTCCCCCGTTTTTCAGCGCAAAATCAAAAAGATTTTGTGGCTACCCTGCACACGCAGGTCAATCACTATTTTAAATCACAAGGTATATTGCGTCATGCCAATAGGGCGATGATTGCCAAAACCATCTTTTATCTGTGTCTGTGGGTGGGTACCTACCTTTTTTTATGGATGGATGGGCTTCCCGTTCCGGTTTTCTTGGCTTTGTGGGCGGTGCTGGGTTTTTCCCTGGCGATGGTAACGGTCAACATTGGGCACGATGCTATTCACGGGGCCTATTCTTCGCACAAATGGGTCAACCAACTCCTTTCCCACACCTTCAACCTCAACGGGGCCAGTGCCTACATGTGGGTACGGATGCACAACATTGCCCACCATACTTACACCAATGTATCGGGCTATGATGAAGACATCTCGCCCATTCCTATCTTGCGGGTGGCTCCCCATAGCCCTCGGTGGGCCATCCATCGCTATCAGCATCTTTATGCCTTTGTGGTCTATACCCTCACTACCCTATCCTGGGTATTTATCAAAGATTATAAGAAGTTTTTTATCAATACTGTCGGCAATTTTAAAGGAAAGCCACACCCCCCCGAAGCTTATTTCTGGCTTTTCTTTTTCAAGTTTGTCAATTATACCCTGTTTCTGATATTGCCATTGCTCTATATGCCCCAATCCTGGGAGTTTGTTTTGGGAGGCTTTTTGCTGATGCATGCCGTTGGAGGCTGGTTTCTGGCGATGATTTTCATGATGGCCCATGCGGTTGAAAACGTGCATTTTCCCGAGCCTGATGCCGAAGGATATTTAGAAAATTGCTGGGCGGCGCATCAACTCTACACCACCGCCAATTTTGGCACTCGGAGCCGCTGGCTGGCCTTTTTTACCGGGGGCTTAAACTCTCAAATTGAGCACCATTGTTTCCTCATATTTGCAGTATTCATTACCCGGCCCTCTCGGAGATTGTGCGTGCCGCAGCCCAGGCACACGGGCTGCCCTACCAGGAGGCCAGCCTTTCGGAGGCCCTTCGTTCGCATCATCAATTTTTAAAACAAATGGGGGAGCCTATTCTCTCTCCGGTAAAGGTTTAAGGCTGTAAAATGGCTTTCAACTGCTCATAAATGCTTTGATGCAATCGTGTAGGGCTAAATACGCCTTCACACACCAGGTTTATTTCCCAAATGGCGAGACTTCTTGGTTTTTGTCCAGGTTGGCTTTGGCGTAAGTGATAGACCTGCAGGGCTTGGGTTGCTTGCCCTGGCCCGCCTACGGCCGGGTACAGCAAAGAGGTATGTTGGCAATCATAAGCCCAGGCATAGCTGGCGATTTGATACACATCTTCGGGAAAAGCCTGCCGGGGGATACGTTTTCCCCAAGGGGCGGCAAATTTATATTTTGTATCCAGGATATGCCCCAACTGCGGCAGATACAAATCGGTTTGGACACGTAAGGCCGCCCGGCCCTCAACATCCTGCCCCAGATAAGCACTTTTTTGAGTCTCTGGCAAATGTTCGGGGAAATGCCTCCGGATAAAACCAGCCACAAACCGTTCGTAGAGCCGAGCCATCGGCAAGAGCCATAGGAAAGCGTGTGGTTGCCCCAATTTCTGCTGAATGGTTTGATTATCAAGATAGTATTGGCAAAAATTTTTGAGCCGGGCTTGAGCCGGGCTATGGGCAGGCAGGGCTTGCCGCTCGGCATAAGAAAGGGGAGAGGCGGCTAGCCCTCCAAATTGTTGACGAAGTTGGGCGATGGTTTCGGACAGCGCCGGGCTTTCAAAGCGGGGTGGAAGCGTTCTCAGGATGTATTTGCAAAGCCCTGCCAAGGGTCTGCGAAGCCATTCTTCTGCGCCCGGTGCAGGCAGTTGATGCCATCTGCCCCGGGGCAATTCCTGGCGGGCGTAGCGCGTAAAATCAATCTTTTTTTGTGATTTGAGTGCCGCTGATGAGGCACTATTGGCTTCCATTTCTTTGAGCCAGTCTTGCACAGCTTTTGCCCATTGGGCCACGAAAGCCTCAAAAAGGGGAAAGGCCGCGGTGGCCGCTACGGGCAAATGCCCAAAAGCCAAGGGCTGGGCATATTTCAGGTAAAAATCCAAATGTGCCATCACAGCTTCTGCCGACCAGTGGCCTTCGCCAAAGAGACGAGGAAATACCCAGATTTGCCAGTCCTGAAAAGCCAGCACCCCGGCATAACCCTGGGCTTGCCAGGCGCCATTTTGCTTGCGAAAATAAGGAGCATCCTGGGGATGATGGCCTGGCCAGTTTCGCCGATTTTGCCACATCGCCCTCAGGAAAACCTCAAAAGCATCGTGGGTGGCTTGGGGCCAGTCAGGGCAAAAGGGAGTGCCAAATTCATAAGTTTGAAAAGTAGGCATAGGGTAATGGAAATTTGCTTGTGCAGACCAGCGTTGGAACACGCCAAAGAAATGGTATTTCTTGCTAAATTGCGCCCAATATAAATACGCTTCAAATGCTTAAAATAATTTTTTGGGTCATTACAGGCCTGCTTTCGGCCCTGATGCTGATGTCGGCCGGGATGTATTTTTTTCGCTATCCCGAGGTAGTCAAGGCCTTCACCGCCCTGGGCTATCCTGCTTATCTTATTTATCCTTTGGCTACGGCCAAAATACTGGGGGTAGTGGCCTTGCTCACCCGGGCTTCGGTCTGGCTCAAAGAATGGGCCTATGCGGGCTTTTTCTTCGATTTTGCCCTGGCCGCCACCGCCCATACCGTGGCTCTAGACGGTGGTTTAGTTACGAGCCTGGTGGCCATCGGGCTTTTGCTGGCCTCTTATGTTCTGGATAAAATGGTTTTTGGGACTTTGAAACAGGCTTAAACAACTTCACGACCTACAAAGACCTTTGCTCGCCTGATTTTATCAGTACAAAGCGAAGGTCTTTCTTGTAAATAACTTCTTTTTCGGTGGCCAGGCACACTAAATCGGCTACCGATAACGACGCTGGGTTCCAAGCCTTTTTGCTAGGCAAAGAGATATGCGGCCTTTTGGCGAATAAAAAACCAGCTAAAATTAATCCTGCCAAAGTGAGGACAAAGCTCAAGAGAAGGCTGAGGGTCTCGAGTGGAAAATGATATAGGCTTGCTATCAGGCAAAATAAAAGCCCCCGGGAAAGCGAAAAGGCATCTATCTCCCAAAAAGCAGTTTCTTCCGACTCCGCAATTTCATTTTCAATCTTGATTTGAAATTCATTCATAAACATATCCAAAAGAAAAAATAAATCTTCCTTGTCAATCTGAAGATGTTCCTCCAAATCGGCATAAATGCCAATTTCATCGGCTTCCAGGCCAGCATGTTTCATCAAGAAAATACGCACAGATTCGTATTGTTCCCTGAGAGCGGCAAAGGTGATTTCGCGGAAGTGCATAGTACTTTGTAAAAGGATTTGAACAAAAAATATTTCAAAATTTGTGAAAGCCTTGCTCAGGAGGCCTTTGCCAGGGCCATTCTCCCATCATCCAGACGTTGTATTTCTCCCGTATCCAGCATTTCGCGGATACATTGCAGGGCTTCTCGTTCGTCTAAATGGGGCATCCGGGCCACCAGCAAGGGCAAAGCCAGGGGGCCAGCCTGCAAAGCTTCCTGAATGCGCCGTGCATTTTCATCCCTGAATGGCTGCCGCTTGTTTTTTTTAGAAGCCAGGCAAAGGTCGCAGACTCCGCAAAAGGCCGCACTGATTTCTCCAAAATACTCCAGCAGCAATTGGGTGCGGCAGCGATGCCGGTGCAGGGCATAGTGGCGCACGGCCCCCGCACGCTCGAGGGCCGTTTTCTTGCGGGCTTCGAGGTGGGCTTTGTCCAGGGGCAGCCGGGCTGGTTCAAAGCGCGGCTGAAGAAACAAGACCTGGGGCATATCGCGCTGAAAATCGTAATGCAATATGCCCAAACTTTGCAGGCGCTCTAACTGCCGGCGCACATTGTCGCTTGATTTTTGGAGATAAAAGGCCAGTTGATTTTCCGAAATGGTGAAAAAATGGCTTTGCATATCGCCCCCCCGCAAGCGCGAAAGCAGGGTCAGAATCGGTTCGGCGCCCGGGTTTTTGAGCTGAAATTCATATAATTCTTTAAACTCGAGGGCAAACATTATCCTTGAGGGGCTGTAATAAGCTTCATTAAATTGAATAAGGCCTTCCTCTTCCAGTCTCTTGAGGGCAAAATAAGTTGCATTTCCTTTAAGGTTAAACTGATTTTGAAACTGGGCCAGGTCAAAATCAAAACTTTGCATTTCTCCGGCATTGACGGCCAGATGAAAATAATTGGCCAGGGCCTGATATACCCGCCGGATGAAATCGAGGGGCGGGTAGGCTGTTTTCAATTTTTTTTTGCATTTCGTCCAGGTCTTGGCCCGTGTAGAAGGCGACGGCATAAGCCTTTTGTCCATCCCGGCCCGCCCTTCCGGCTTCCTGATAATAGGCTTCCAGGCTGTCGGGCAGGTCCCAGTGCACCACCACCCGCACATCCGGTTTGTCTATGCCCATTCCGAAGGCATTGGTGGCCACAATGATGCGGGTTTGGTCTTGGGTCCAGGCTTCCTGGCGCTCGGCGCGCTGGCTGTGGGGCAATCCAGCGTGGTAATAGTCGGCGGAGAATCCTTGCTTGCGCAGGAGTTCGGCAATGACCTGGGTGCGCTTGCGATTACGGACATAGACAACGGCGGTGCCCGGCACTTTTTGCATAATTTGCTGCAGCTTACGGGCTTTGTCCTCTTCTTCAAAGACTGAGTAGGACAGGTTGGCCCGGGCAAAACTGCTTTGGAATGTTTGATGGCCCGGACGAAAATGCAGTTTTTGGCGAATATCTTCCTGCACCTGGGGGGTAGCCGAGGCGGTCAGGGCAATGGTCGTCAATTGCGGATAAAGTGCCCTGAAAGCAGAAATCTCCAGATAAGCCGGACGAAAATCATAGCCCCATTGTGAAATACAGTGGGCCTCATCAATGGCCAGGAGGCTCAGTGGCATCCGGGCCACCCGGGCCAGGAAAAGCTCGGTTTTGAGCCGCTCGGGAGAAAGATATAAAAATTTGAGCTTCCCATCGGCGGCTTCGTCCAGATAGCGGTCTATCCAGGCCCGGTCCAGGCCTGTGTAAAGGGCTTGCGCGGAGATGCCCCGCTTTTGCAACTGGGCCACCTGGTCCTTCATGAGGGCGATCAGGGGCGAAACCACCAGGCACAAACCCGGCGAAGCCAGACCTGGCACCTGAAAGCAAATCGATTTCCGCCGCCCGTGGGCAGCAGGGCCAGGGTATCGTGGCCAGCCAAGACCGATTGAATAATATCGGCCTGTTGGGGGCGAAAATCAGGGTAGCCCCAATATTGCTGTAAAATATCCTGAATAGATAGGCTTGACATAGCTTTGAGCCTTTGAAATTGATTTGCCAAAGGTTTAAAACTACGATTTATTGCGTACATCAGAAAACCCTCCGGCCATTTATTTTTTCTTTTCCGTCTAGCGATAGCCTTCGGCCTGGAGTTGAAACAATTCGGCATAAAGCCCCTGCTGGGCCAGCAATTCTTCGTGGGTGCCCAGCTCGGCCATTTGCCCGTTTTGCAAACCAGGATGCGGTCGGCAATGCGCACCGTGGAGAAGCGATGCGAAATCAAGACCGCCGTTTTGCCTTTGGTCAGTTCGGTAAAGCGCAGAAAAACCTCATATTCCGCCCGGGCATCCAGGGCGGCGGTGGGTTCATCCAGAATAATCAGTTGTGCCTTGCGCATATAGGCCCGGCCCAGGGCTATTTTTTGCCATTCTCCGCCCGAAAGGTTGGTTCCATCGGCAAAATAGCGGCCCAGCATGTGCTCGTATTGCTGGGGTAGTTTTTCAATTACGGTATCGGCCAGGCTCATTTGGGCGGCCTCTTTGATGGCGGCCAGGTCTTCGCGGGCTTCTATGTGGCCGATGGCAATATTGGTTTTGGCCGGAAGTTGAAATTTGATAAAATCCTGAAAGATTACCCCCACCATTTGACGGTAGGCCAGCAGGTCATATTCGCGCAAATCTAGCCCATCCAGCAAAATACGGCCCTCATCCGGGTCATAGAGGCGGGTCAGCAGTTTGGTCAGGGTGGTTTTGCCCGCCCCGTTTTCGCCCACCAGGGCCAGCTTTTCGCCCACCTTCAGGGTGAAATTCAGGTGGCGCACGGCCCAAACCTCCGAATTGGGGTATTTAAAGCCTACATCTTGAAACTCAAAGCCTTGCTGAATGGTGTCGGGAAGGCCTTTGGGTTGGGCTACATTTTGCACGAGGGGCTGAATGTCAAAAAAATCAAATAAATCCTGGAGGTAAAGGGTATTTTGGGCAATGGAAGAAAAGCGGGAAAATATGCCTTGCAAGAGCAATTGCATCCGGCCAAAAGAACCCGAAAGAAAAGTAAGGTCGCCCAGAGAGAGCATTTTGCAAAGTCTGCCAGATGATATAGACATAAGCCCCGTAATAGCCCAGATTAGACAAAATATTGAAGACAAAGCCCCAGGCATTGCGGCGAATGGCCAGCGCGAGGTTGGCCAGGTAATATTGATGCGAAAGTACTTTGAATCGCTCGGTCAGGAAACCAGCCAGGCCAAATATTTTTACCTCCTTGGCCGTTTCGTCGCTGGCCCCACAATAGCGCAGATAGTCCAGCTCGCGGCGTTCGGGAGTCCAGCTAAAGGCCAGGGCATAGGTAGAGCGGTTAAAATAATTTTCGTTGATAAAAGCCGGGATAATGGTCAGGATAAGTACCAGGATAAGCCAGATATTGAAAAAAACCAGGCCAATGCCCAGCACCACTACCGTGATAAGCTCCTGGATTTGGGTCAGAACGAGCGACATCAGCATCACCCGGCCCGTGGTCTGGCGGCGGGCACGTTCCAGCTTGTCGTAGAAAGTAGCATTTTCAAACTGGGCCAGGTCCATCAGGGCAGCGTGCCGCATCAGCCTTACCGAGCTTTCGTTGGCAAACAAATCGCCCAGCAGGGCATCGGCCAGGCTAATGCCCCGGCTGAGCAAATCCGAAAACAGGGCCAGGGCCAGTTCTACCCCTACCCAGGTCCAAAGTGCATAAGCATTGGGCTGGGCTTGGCTGATTTGCAGCACAATTTCATCAATAATGAGCTTGCCTACATAGAGTGAGGCCAGGGGCAAACCTGCTTTGAGCAAGCGCAGCCCAATGTTGAGCAAAAAAAGCGGGGGGCTGCTTTCCCATATCAAGCGAAAGAATCTGGGTAAATGCCGAAAAGCATTTAGATTTTGGCGCAGGGAGGGTTTTTCTGGGGAGGATGCCGCCGCATTTCGGTTTCTTTTGGCCATTTTTGGGTTGTTTTAAAACATAGGCTTATCACATTACAAAACTACGCACAAGTTTGGGAAAAGGAGAGGCCGGGAAAAGCCCTTGGAGCGGGCTGTTTTTGCCTATCTTTGGCTATTATTTTACAAAAATGGATTCCGATACCTGGGCAATCTATCTTCGTCAATTTCGCGATTACCTCCACCTGGAGCGTGGGCTGAGCGATAATACCCGGCAGGCTTACCAGCGCGATGTGCAAAAACTGGCCGAGTTTTTTGCCTTAAATGACTGGCAACTCCCCTTCACCAAGATAGAGGTAGCCCATATTGGCGAATTTCTGTCCTATTTGGGCCTACTGGGGGTAGCCGAAGCCACCCAGGCCCGGATGCTTTCGGGCATCAAGGCCTTTTTTAAATACTTGCAGGAAGAAGACATCCTTGTCTATAATCCGGCCAGCCTGATAGAAAGCCCCCGGTTAAGCCAAAAAATACCCGAGTATTGAGCCTGGAAGAGATAGAAAAAATGCTGTCTGTGATAGACCTCTCCCGGCCCGAAGGGCCCCGCCAAGCCC
>JAAUUB010000094.1 GCA_012031215.1 Microscillaceae bacterium
CGTCCAGCTCTTCCTGAAAATCAGGATTTTCCTGCAAATAGGCCCGAATACGGTATTCCATGCTTTCCTCTGCCTGGCCTTTGAGAAAATCCAACAAAAAAGGCTCTATATCTTCGTAGCGTGTTTTCATTCTTAGGGGGGCTTTAATATTTCTTATGGAATACTTCTTTCAGTGCTTTCAAAGCCCGATGAACCCGTACCCGGGCCGAGTTTTCGGTGATTTCAAAAATTTGGGCAATTTCTTTGTATTCCATTTCTTCTAACTGACTTAAAACCAAAATTTCTCTTTTCTCATCCGGCAATTGATCCAGGGCTTCATACAAAACCCGGATTTTTTCCTGTTTCTCGAGTTCGTGCCCGCCTTCTTCGGCTATCTTGCGATTGCGGTCGGCATAGACCTGCTCCAGCGAATCGGTGGGAAGTTTCTTCTTCTTAAAATAGTCGGCGCGGGCATTTCGGGCAATACGATAAAACCAAGCTTTGAAAGGTGAGTCCGGTTTGTAGGATTGGCGGTATTTCAAAATGCGCTCAAACACTGTTTGGACCAAATCCTGGCTCAGCTCTGTATCGGCGGTGGTGCGCATATAAAAATTATAGAGCCGCACATGGTAGCGCTCAAAAAGCAACCCCAGTTTGTCAAGTTGCCCTTCACCTACTTGTCGCATCAAATGTTCATCCGAGAGGGTATGCACATCCATTCTATGATTAGGGAGCGAATTTTATTTCTTCTCCTGATTTTTCGGAAACTAAATCGGCTTACCGGGCAGCCCCCGGGTTTATTACACCAAAGGCGCATCTTTTTTTGAATCTTTAAATTTTCCCGGCTTCAAAATCTTCGTGAAGGGCCTTTTTTTCTAAAAGAGCTATCAAGGCAGCCGGGTTCTCTTCAAAACTCAATAAATCGAGGGTGGCCAGCGGCATAAAACCCTGGCGGTGGGTATGCAGGAGGAGGTTTCTCACCGGTTCATAATAGTTTTCTACATTGAGCAGGCCAATGGCTTTGTGATGCAGATGGAGATAGCGCCAGGTCAGGATTTCAAAAAACTCTTCCAATGTGCCAATTCCTCCCGGCATAATGATGAAGGCATCGGCAGCAGCGGCCATCTGGCTTTTGCGTTCGTGCATGGAACTGACGACCCTGATTTCGGTCAGTTGGGTATGGGCCACCTCCTTTCGCACCAAAAAATCGGGAATAATGCCCAAAGCCGTGCCTCCGCTGGCCAATACCGCATCCGCGACCCTGCCCATCAGCCCCACTTTTGCCCCCCCATACACCAGTCTTAGCCCCCGCTGGCCTATCTCTCTGCCTAAGGCCGTTGCTGCTTCGGCATATTGCGGCAAATCGCCCTCGCGTGAGCCGCAAAAAACACATACACTTTTCAACATTTTCTCGAATTTAGAATTACTACTTCACTACACCAAAAATACGTTTTTAGAGGCAAAGGCATTTGGCAGTTTTTGCCTGCGGCTATACACTTTGAGAATCTTAGCGGCTTTTTATGACCCGTCCATTCTACTTTATCAATTATTTTGTTTCTAATTTTATATTCCCGACGGATAAAGCTTTGCCAAAGATGGAAAACAAAGACGGTGTGCCCACTTTTTATGCAGCCAGCCAGTACGAATGGCGGCAATGGCTGGAAAAAAACCATCAGACCGAAAAATCGGTCTGGCTCATCATTTATCGCAAAGAAAGCCTAGTTCCCAGTGTCTATTATCCCGAAGCCGTGGATGAGGCACTTTGCTTTGGATGGATAGACAGCAAACCCAATAAGCGCGACGAAGTAAGTTATTTCCAGTTTTTTTCGCAAAGAAAGCCCAAAAGCAATTGGAGCCGGGTCAATAAAGAAAAAGTAGCCCGGCTAATGGCCGAAGGCAAAATGAGTCCGGCAGGGCTGGCAATGGTTAAACTGGCCCAGGAAACAGGCACCTGGACCGCCCTGGATGAGGTAGAAAACCTGCTGATTCCGCCTGACTTGCAGGCCCTCTTTGACCACAACCCCATCGCCCTGGCAAACTGGGAAAAATTTCCCCGCTCAGCCCGTCGGGGCATTCTCGAATGGATTTTGAACGCCAAAAGACCCGAAACCCGCCAGAAACGCCTGGAAGATATCATCCAACAAGCCGCCCAAAACCAAAAAGCCAAGTTTTAGCTGAAAAGAGGGCGTTTGCACAAGGAGGCCCCATTCACCCCCAATGCCTCACTTCTAAAGACCAGGAATAAGCCGCTCAACTTTTTTGCTACTTTTTAGGTTATTCTAAAAATATTTTTAGTGTTTTGCGAAAAGTATTCTTATGCATTTCCTCTGCCAAAAGTATGTTTGTTTCTTTGCTGGAAGGCCTGCACAAGGGCATTTTGCCTTATGGCTTTCGGGCATTTGCCTTGTTTTGAGCCAATGGATGGCCGCTTGTCAGCCTCCTGCGCCTGCTTCTTCGCGCCCGGTGGTGGTGGCTACCACAGGCATTATTGCCGACCTGCTAAAAAATATCGCTGGCGACGATTTTGAAATCAAGGCCCTCATGGGCCCGGGGGTGGACCCACATCTCTACAAAGCCACCCGTCAGGACCTGGCCGACTTGCGCCGGGCCGAAGTTATCTTTTATAATGGTCTGCACCTGGAAGGCAAAATGGCCGAAGTGTTGGAAAAACTGGAAAGCAAGCACGCTGTTTTTGCCCTTGCCAAAGGCATTGCGCCCCAAAAAATACGCAAGCAGGGGGGGGCGTCCCGACCCGCACATCTGGTTTGATGTGCAGCTTTGGGAGGAGGCTTCGGTATTTGTGGCCCAAAAAATGGCGGAAAAATACCCCAATAAAGCGGTTGTTTTTCAAAAAAATCTAAAGGAATATCAGGCAAAACTCCGCCAACTGGATGAAGAACTGCGCCAAAGCCTGCGCCAGATTCCCAAGGCACAGCGGGTATTGATTACGGCCCACGATGCCTTCGGGTATTTTGGCCAGGCCTACAATATGGAGGTCAAGGGCTTGCAGGGCATTTCCACGCTTTCCGAATTTGGGCTGCGAGACGTAAAAGAATTGGTAGATTTTATTGTAGCACGAAGAATCAAGGCGGTGTTTGTGGAAAGTGCCATTTCGCCCAAATCCCTGGAGGCGGTTGTGCAAGGTTGTGCCCAAAAGGGACATAAAATTCGAATTGGCGGCACACTTTATGCCGATGCAATGGGCGGCGCGGATACACCCGCGGGCACTTATCTGGGGATGGTGAGAGCCAATTTGCGTACCATCACCGAAGCCTTACAATGAGATTCTTATTTTTTGGGAATTAATATGATACAACAAGTACATCCGGCAGCCCTGGAATTACACAATCTGACGGTGGCCTACCGCCAAAAGCCCGTACTCTGGAACATTGATTTTACCCTGCCTCCGGGGCAGTTAATTGGCATTGTAGGGCCTAATGGCTCTGGCAAAACCACCATGATAAAAGCCACCATGGGGCTGGTGCCCATCAGCAGTGGAGCAGTCAAAATATTTGACCAGCCATTGGCGCAGGTGCGGGCCCGGGTGAGCTATGTTCCCCAGCGCAATTCCGTAGATTGGGATTTTCCGGTCAATGTTTGGGAGGTAGTCCTTATGGGGAGGGCCCGTCCGGGGCAGCTTTTCCGGCGCTATTCGCGCGAAGACAAAGCCCTGGCGCGTCAAGCACTTGAGCAGGTCAAAATGGAAAACTTTGCCCGGCGGCAAATTGCTGAGCTATCGGGCGGGCAGCAACAGCGGGTATTTTTAGCAAGGGCCTTGGCCCAACAAGCCGATTTGTATTTAATGGATGAGCCTTTTGCGGGGGTAGATGCGGCCACCGAACAAGCCATTATGGAATTGCTCAAAAGTATGCGGGCAGCAGGTAAGACCATTATTGTGGTACACCACGATTTGCAAACGGTGAATGAATATTTTGACTGGGTGGTATTGCTCAATACCCGCTTGATAGCTTCCGGGCCCACAATGGCCGCTTTTACGCCCGAATTGCTTTATCAAACCTACGGAGGCAAGCTCAATATCCTGAGCCAGGTAGGCGATTTGCTGAGCCAGAAGCAACATCCATTGCGCGAAAAAACACCCAAAGCACCCTGATGGGCTGTTGTTTGCGCCTTACTGAGGCATCTTGGCAATCCATTCCCGAATCAGGGCCAGTCCTTCCTGGTGTACCCGCTTGCGGCTGAGTTCAGGCATCATAATACCCGGGTCTTGTGAAGCCATCCGATACACTAAAATGGATTTATCGGGCTGGCCAGGCACTAGGTCATAGGTCAGATTACCCGATCCGCGTCCGGCGGCTACGGGGGTTTTGCCTATGCCCAGGGCAGTGGCATTGGTTTCGTGCTGATGCAAATACAAACCCGAGGTGTTGGCCGGGCCTTCGGGGCGATGGCAATGCCCGCAGTTTATATCAAGGTAAGCCCGGGCCCGGGCTTCGAGGCTTCCGCTTTGGGGCTCGTCCCAGACAGGCGTTTTGGGCACTTGTGCCAAGTCTTGGGGCAAGCCTGTCAGCCAGCCGCGTTTTTGCCAATACTGAAGTTGGTTGGCTTTTCCATCGGGATAGTTGTGCGCGCCATTCAATTGCCGGGCGCTTGGCCCAATGGGTTGCAGTTTCTCCTTAAATTATGGCAGCCTTTGCACTGATTCATATTGGGCACCACATAGTGCAGGTTTTGCTTGCGCCCCTGCGCATCTTTCCAGCTCACTTCGGTTTCGCCCCCGGCTACTTCCAGGTAGGCCTCGGTTTGGGCTTCGTTCCAGATATAAGGCAGGGCCACCCAGCCATTTTCCTGGTGCAGCAGGAGGCGGGTTTCTATTAATCGGCGGTTTTTAGTCGGACTGCGAAAGTCATCAAGATAATAAAAGGTTTTGATAATGGCCGTGCCTACCGGAAAGTCGAGAACTTCGCGGTCGTTGTAGGCGACCGTAGTTCCCTGGGGCAGACGAATAAACCGGGCTTTGAAAGCATCATCAGAGTAGAGTGGGGTATTGAGGGCATAGGGCAAGACATCCGCTTTGGGCTTCATTTCGGCCAGGGGCCCCTCAAAAAAGCCATACGCAGACAGTTTCTCCGGAAAACTGCCTTCCTTCACAGGGGATACAGATGCCTCGAAGGTAGAAGCAACCGTGTACAGGTACAAAATGCTTGTAGCCAGAAATGCCAGATAGGAATAAGGGAGCATATTTCAAACCAGTTAATTGTTCGGAAATAACTGCCTAAAATTACAAAAAACCCTCGATAAAGCCAATATTTTTTAGCTCACAAAATCAGGCTGCATCTGGATGGCAATACAGGAAATCTCTACACTTACATCTTTGGGCAGGCGACTTACTTCTACGGTTTCGCGGGCAGGGGGGCTGGTGTAAAAATATGAGCCATATACTTCGTTTACGGCCTGAAAGTGAGACATATCGCGCAGAAAGATGGTGCATTTCACCACATTGTTAAAATCCATCTGGGCTTCCATCAGGATGGCTTCTAGGTTTTTCATCACCTGGTGGGTTTCGGCTTCGATACTTTCATTGACCAGCGCCCCCTGAGGGGTGAGGGCAATCTGACCCGAAGTAAAAAGCATTCCGTTTACCATCACCGCCTGGCTATAAGGCCCAATAGGGGGAGCGGACTGCTCCGAGCGAATGATTATTTTTCGGTTCATTTTCATACGTTTTAAGCTTCCAATTTTGGTGTTTTGAGGCGGCGGCGTTTGGCTCAGTTTCATTGGTTTAGTAAGCAACCAGGTTGAAGGGGATTTTGCAATCTTTGGCATAATCTTCCCCATTCTCAAGCATATCAATATCGCCTTCTTCGTAATACCAGTTGATTACTGCTTCGCCTTTTCCTTCCAAAAAATACTCGTTAAGTTTATTAATAATTTGTTGGAAACGAAAAGAGGTACTGGTATTAAAATAATCCAGTTTAAAATTAAAAGTTACTTTTCGGCCTGGGGTGCTGAGATATAAATCGAGCCAATCCATTACCGGATTGTAAATATCATTGGTGTATTCTGGGTATGAGCTTTCGGCTATTTCCAATATACCCGTTTCGGCATCAAACCGGATGCTGGGGCGCTCTTCGTCGCCTTCAATAAAAAGATTTTCCATAAATTTATTGGCTTACACGGCCCAATTTTCCCGATTGTAGTGTAAAATCAGTTTCCAAGATACCGATAATTGTGCAAAAACGCCAAGCTCCTTTTGGCGATATGTCCAAACCTGCAAAAATTATTCAAAAAAAACGCAAATTTCGTCCAAAGGCTTGCGGCTCAGGGCTGGCACTTGAGCATCTTTGGCCGGAAATCCCACCGGAATCAGCAGAAAGGGTTTTTCATTGGCTGGCCGCCTCAAAACCTTGCTCAGGAAATTCATCGGGCTGGGCGTATGGGTGAGCGCCACTAGCCCGGCTTCGTGGATGGCGGTAAGCAAAAAGCCTGCGGCCAGGCCCACGGATTCGCTCACATAATAGTTATTGTGTTTTTGGCCTTCGGCATCCAGGTCATAGATTTTGCGAAATACCACTATCAGCCAAGGGGCTATTTCCAAAAAAGGCTTCTGCCAATCGGTGCCAAAGGCCTGCAAGTCTTGAAGCCAACTTTCAGACATCCGCCCGTGATAGTTCTCGTATTCCTCCGCTTCGGCCGCTTCCCGAATTTGTCGCTTGATTTCCGGATTAGAAACCGCACAAAAAGTCCAGGGCTGCTTGTGCGCCCCCGAAGGAGCAGTGCCGGCGGCTTTGATAATATGGGCAATTAGCTGGCGAGCAACCGGACGGTCGGAAAACTCCCGCAGCGAGCGGCGCTTTTGCAAATGCGCTAAATAGGTCTCGGCGCGTTGAAGTCTTTCTTCTTCGCTCATCTCATAGGCAGCCTGGTAGGCTGTAAAATCAGAAGAAATAGGCATATAGCGTATTTTTTTTTCAGGTACATCCAGATTGGGCTTCGCTTTCAGAAAGCGATTGCCGGATTTTTTTGGCAAACCAGCCACCACCTGCGCGTAAGAATGTAAAATCCAATGGCGCAGCGCTTCGTCTTGGAGGCTGCCATCCAGCCTTAGGGTGTTCCAGTATTTTTTGTGCATGTGATAGCCTGGCATTACCGAGGCATACCGGGCCCTGAGTTCCTGGGCTTTTTCCGGCTCACATTTGAGGGTGATGCTTTCAAAAGAATCGATGTCGGTGAGGGCAAACATCTTTCCGGCAACCTTAAACACCAGGGTCTGCTCATCAAAAGGCATTTCCTCGTGCGTGGCTGGCAAAGAAAGACAAAAATTGCGGAAATCCTCAATATTCATAGTCTTGTATGGATGAGAGAATGGCTTTCCAGAAAATGCAGCATCAAATAGCCCACATCCACACTGGTAAAATTGGTTTGGCGTGGGTCGGCCAATAATTTTTTGAAATCGGCCAGAGACCAGCGGCTCATCTGGATAAACTCGGTGTCGTCAAGGCTGGGCGCGGCTACCTGTTCGCATTCCAGGGCCACGAAGCAGTACTTCAATTGATTGGAATAGGCCTGGGGGATTACTTTAAGCAAATGCATTTCGCGGGCCTGAAACCCGGTTTCTTCGCGCAGTTCGCGGTGGGCGGTATTTTCGGGTTCTTCTTCTTCATCTATGCGGCCTTCGGGAAAACTGAGCAGGAAGCTCTCCGGCCCCGGGCGAAATTGCTCCACCAAAAGCACCTCAAGCTGGGGGGTAAGTGCCGCAATGGCCACAAAGGAAGGCACTTCTATAATATCAAAATCGCTTTCCTGTCCATTAGGCAATAAAAATCGCTTGCGCACTATCTCACGAAAGCCTTTAAAAACCGTGGACTGACTTATTTTTTTCCAGGGACTCTGCATTTTGATGGGATTTAATGGTAGCAAATAAGCAAAAAAATAATGATTTTTCCCATCTTGCAAACCCCGGCCTGTCGGCACTCATAGGCGGGCAAAGAAAAACCCCGCTTCGCAAGCGCTAAGCAGGGCTGTAATCTAAAAGGGCTGGGGTTACAAAAAGTTTAGCGTGCTTTGAGCGATTCCTGCAAATGTCTGACGTAGTTTTCCGGCCCACCGTTGAGGTAGCCCGTTACGTGCAGCACTTTTTTATCTTTATCCATAATCAGTACCGTTGGAAAACCCTGTACCCCATACTCGCGGGCCAGGGCCGCATTGCGGGCTTTCTCAGCTTCGGTTTGGTTTGATTTGCGGGGAAAATCCAGCTTGACCATGATAAAATTATCCTGGGCATAGCTTTCAAAAGCTTCTTTCAGAAATACTTCCCGATGAAGCTTGATGCACCAGCCGCACCAGTCAGAGCCCGTAAAAAACACAAATAGCTTTTTCTTAGGGGACTTTTTCGCCAGCTTGACTGCTTCATCAAAATCAGTTTGCCATTGGATTTCGCCCGTTTTGGGCAATGTAGCAAAGGTGAAAAAAGTGATGGCCAGGGTAGCCACTGAAACCGCAATGGATTTTGAAATCATATAAGACTGAATGTTTATTTTGTAAGAGGAAAAAAGACTTACAAAAATTAATAAACAAGTATTTTTTTGGTGAAAACGCCTGTATTGGTGATTAATTTTAAAAGATATTCTCCCTTACGCAAATTTTCCAGATTGAGTTGAGTCTTTGTTTGGAGTATTTCGCTTTTTTTCAATATTTTTCCTTGTAGGTCACATATTTCCAGTTTGGAAGGGGCCGGCAGATTCGTTTCTATCCAGAGGCACTCCCTGGCCGGATTAGGAAAAACCCGCCATTCGCCCACCCCCAAAGGCCAATAAACTGCTTTGACCGGACTAAACAGTACGCTGCTTGGTGTTTGCACTTTCAATCGGTAATAATGCCATTGGGGCAAAGCCGAGGGCTGGTGAAGATATGTGCCCGACAAATTTTCAGAAGTGTGTAAGACCTGAAAATGCAAGCCATCTGTGCTGTGTTCCAGCGAAAGCTCGTAAAATATTGTTCCCGGCACCAAGCCCCATTCTAAGAAAAGGCCTTCGGAAGTGGCCCTTGATTCCCAGATGGTATAAAAAGTAGAAAGGGCAATGCTGGTGCTTGCTATCGCAAAATTGGAAAAGCCATTGAGGGCCAAGCGCCCCACCCCGACCGGCAAGGCATCCGGAACCCCATCCGGTAGCCAATCCGAACTGGCCGAGCCATTTTTTACAATGGCCCCTTCGTTGCTGGCAATGAAGGAAGGAAAAAGACTTAAATCGTAATTGGCAGAAGTTCCCGCTTCCGGGCTGATTTCCCAGTAGCCATCCAGGAAGAGCGTGAGATAGTCCAGGCTGTTTTCGGTAAAGGGCAAAAAGGTGGCTACGGTATTGGGGTCAGTAGCATTAAAGTGGGCCCGCACGGAGGAAAGGCCCGTTTGATTATTGAGGCGTAATTCAGCATTTTCCATTTGGGTGGCTGTACCCACCGGAAACTGGTAAAAAAGCCCTGTGCTAATAGCCCGGGCCAGGTAGCCATTCACCCAGCTCTGCCCCGATAGCGTGGCAGGAAGCAAAGCCCCCGAGGCATTGTTGGTGAGGCGCAGAAGGCTAGCATTGGTATTTTGAATAATGCCCTGCGTAAGAGTCAGGGTTTGGGGCAAGGTGAGGGCCTGGGCCAGGGTAAGCACACGGCCCGCGCCGTTCATCGTCAGATTGTTGAGGCTAAGGGCTCCGATACCATCCAGAACAAGGCTCTTGCCTACATTCAGATTCTCGGCAAAAGTGGCCACTTGAAGATATAGTGTGCCCCCCTCGGGGAGCAGGTCATGGCCTTCCTGCACCCGGCCGCCGCCAAACTGAAAGCCTGTATTGCCCACCCGCAGGAAAGAAAAATCACCCTGAAAGCCCCTTGTAACTGCATCGGTATCTGTTCCCGCATTGAGCCAGGGGCTGTAGTCAATATCATTGCCCAGGTTAGGGTTGGCATTGCTCCCCCACCAACAGCCCGACATATTCTGGTTGGGCTTGGGGCCCGAAGCCGGCGGATCAAAAGTCAGGATACTAATCACCCCCCCTGTGATAGCGCAGTTTGCGGCCCTCATCTGGCTATTGGGCTGCCCCACAATATTGTAAGCGGCATTGGGATTTTGCATGTGGCAGCGCAGAAAATTGACATTGGTGGTATTGGTGCGCAGATTGAGTCCGTAGCGATCCAGGGTAACGCCAAATGCATCGTTATTGCCATTATTGCTGATGTCGCAATCCGTAAAATTGGCTTCCTGCACCAGTTGCAGATGCAAACCGTGATTATTGTGATTGCTGATGACCGAATTGTTCACATTGAGTGTTGTGAGAGGCAGTGTGCCTAAGTTGGCCGCATAGATACCCGCACTATTGGTTCTGTTAATCCGGGTGATGCCCGTGATGCGGCAATTTTCTACGTTCACTTCCAGTGTGGCCGTATTGGGCGAACCACTATTATTGAAGGTATAAATCCCGGCGTGAAAATCATACGCATCAAAAATGAAGGCCAAAAGACCGCTCCCCGTAGCTACACCCTGAAAATTCGTCATTGTGATATTTTGCACTGTGAGTGCGCTGGGGGCATAACTGCTGACACCGTCATAATTTACCACCGAAACCCCCTGACACACCTGGGTGATGTTGCCTCCGTCTAGCACCAGGTTGGCTGCCGGAGCCATGTCAAAACACACATAGCCATAATACGCCCCGGTTATTTCATTGTCAAGTATGCTTATCTCCCGCGCCAGACTGGCCAGGTTCAGGGCGGAGTTGGGTAAGTCCAGATTTTGATTCCCAAAAATAGGCACCGTGATGCGAATGCGATAGCCCCGCTGGGTGAAGCTGAAGGTATTGTTTTGGAGGGTAAAAATGCTGGCCAATGCGCCCACATTGCTGAGCCGAATGCCCTGAAACTGTGCCGTGAGCATATTATCTTCAAAAGTAACCGCTTGCCCGGCCATTGTAAAATTATCGGCCTTGATGCCCACCACCACATCGCTCATGGCGTTGCCACGTGCATCGGCATAAAACCCATCTTGGGTAGCAATGCCCGTGCCCAGCACAAAATCATCCAGGCTGGGCGGAGTAGCGGCAAAAGCAAATGTGAGCAAAGGGCTTTGAATGCCCCGAATGAGGTTGTTTTCAAAAAGATTGCCCGTCGCATTGCCGGTGGCCCAAATCCCCGCGGAGGTCAGTTGGGTGTTGGCGTTGGTATTGTCTGTATCAAAATTTTGGATAATCAGATTACGGACCGTGAGGTTGGAAAAACCATTGACGGTGATGCCCTGCACAAAATTGTCGCGTCCGTCCAGCACCAGGCCGTCCAGCCCCACGTCGTTGGCCTGAATACTCACCAAAACGCCAGTGGTGCGATTATTATTCGGATTGCGCAAAATGGCCTCCTGGGCATTGTCGGCGGGAGTACGCCCGGCATCATTGCCCGGTACGCCCAGCCGGGGGCCTTGCAGGGTAAGCGATTTGTTGATGGTGAGCACCTGGTCATAAAAACCGGGAGAAATCTGAATGGTTTCTCCGGGCAGGGCCTGGTCAATGGCATATTGAATGGTCTGGCAGGGATTACCGGGGCTAGCACAATCATTGGCCGCATTCGTGCCTGTGTCGTCCACATAGCGGGTTTGGGCCAGCAAAGGGGAGAGCAAATAAAGTCCGGCGATGATGCTAAGGGTGTAGAAAATGTGCATGTCTTCAAATTTTACTAAAAAAACGCCACAAAAGGCCAAAACACTCGTTTTTTCCCCACAATTTTGACATTGGATAAAAAAAAATACTTTTTGGAAAAGAATTAAAATACGCGCCGATTGTTTTGTTTGCCTACAACCGCCTGGTGCACCTTCAGCAAACGGTAGCCGCCTTGCAGGCCAATCACCTGGCCCCCCAAAGCAAGCTTATTGTTTATGCCGATGGGCCCAAAAATGCTGAGGAAGCCGCAAAGGTCCGGGAAGTACAGGCCTACTTGCCCCAAATTGAGGGTTTTGCCGGGGTAGAGATTCACGCAAAGACCCAAAACCAGGGCCTGGCCCATTCGGTCATTGCTGGGGTAAGCGAAGTGATGGCAAAATATGGCCGGGCCATTGTGCTGGAAGACGACCTGCTCACCACCCCCGATTTCCTGACTTTCATGAACACGGCCCTGGATTATTATGCCGGAGATACCCGCATTTTTTCTCTTTCGGGCTATCGTTTTCCTTTTCCCATACCAGCCAACTATCCTCACGATGTGTTGGTATTGCCAAGGGCTTCTTCCTGGGGCTGGGCCACCTGGCACAACCGATGGCAAAAAGCGGACTGGAAAATGCTTGATTTTGAAAACTTTAAGAAAAATCGCGCCCTCCAAAAGGCTTTCAATGCGGGTGGTCCTGACCTCAGCCCAATGCTTTGTAAGCAACAAAAAGGCTGGATTGACTCCTGGGCCATTCGATGGATTTATGCCCATTTCAAACACCAGGCCTGGGCTTTGTATCCCACTATTTCAAAAGTGCGCAACATCGGCAATGATGGCAGCGGAACTCACAGCCACGCCAGCCGCCGTTTTGAAAGTGATTTCAGAGAAGCTCCCCTCCAATTTATTTCCTCACTGAGCCCCGAACCAGAAATGCAGCATCAGTTGCGAAAATTCTTCCGACGTTCATTTTATCGTCTTTGTATAGACTACTTTACACTTGGTTTATACTAAAAGGTATGGCCTGTTTTTCTCCGGCTTTTATTTACGTGGCAAGGTAAAGCGGAGCCCGGTGTAGAGCATGGCCCCCATCACCGGCGCATACACCAGCCCAGCATCAAAATCAGGCCCAAAGGGGGCATCTGGAGCCAAGACGGGGTTCTTTTGCATCACATTGGCCAGGTTTTCGCCCCCCAGGTAAAATTCCCATTGTTTATAACGATAAGTAACCTGGGCATGCACCAGCACATAATCGGGGCTTTGACCAGGCAGTTGCCAGGCTTCTGGCTTGCCTTGAGTATTGGGCAATCGCTGAGGGCCTATCCATTGCACGGTGGCATCAAAAGACCAATGCTCGCGGGGGGTGGTATAAGCCAGATTGGCAAAAAAACGATGCTGGGGCACAAAGGGCTGCGCCTGCAATCGCCCACCAAAAGTAGCCCGGACATCATACCACTTATAAGCCAGGCTCAGCTCTAGTCGCTTGGCCAGTTCATAATCGGCACTTATCTGAAAACTATTGGCATACGAGCGGCCTTCCAGGTTGTAAAAAAGCAGGGCCTGGGGCGAGCTGTCCAAATCAACCACCACCTGATTTTGAAAATCGGTGCGGTAGAAGTCCACCACCCACTGAAAAGGCCGGTAATTCACCAAAAATCGCTGAGAAAAGCTGGCCCCATAGTTCCAGGCCCGTTCTGGCTGTAGGTCATTGGCCCAAAAGAGCTGCCGGGCACTGAGCAGATAAGATTGGTTTTCGGCCAGTGGATTGGCCACCCGCAGGCCCTGCCCTGCCGAGAGGCGCAAAATGCTGGTTTTGGAAAAAGCATATTTAACATGCCATCGGGGGCTGACAAAGGGGCCGTAGAGATTGTGATAATCTGCGCGCAATCCGGCTACGAGGGCCAGGGATTCATTGGGCTGGAAAGTATATTCGGCAAAAGCACCGGGAACCGCTTCTTCGCGGCGGCGTTGGAGGGAAGAATTGGACTCAATTTGTGCCCGGTAGGTTTCGTCATAGATTTCTCCCTGAAAGCTGGCTCCGGTGCGCAAGCCGTGGCGGGGGCTAAATTCCGTTTGAAAAATTACATTTAGCCAAAGGCTGCGCTGGCTGGCTTCATAACGGCTAAGGCCCCACTCGGTTTCCTGCTGATGATGCACAATATTGAAGGCAAGCCCCAGGCTTTGGGCAGGATTTTTTTGCGAAAGGAAACCAATTTTGCCAAAGCCTTCCCCTCTTTGGGCCCTGGCGTTGTACCCGAAAGGATGCGCTGCTGAAAAGGGCGTATTACGTTCAAAATCATTTTGCCCGCTGAGTTTATCTTCATACAA
Source organism: Microscillaceae bacterium (assembly GCA_012031215.1). Taxonomy (GTDB): domain Bacteria; phylum Bacteroidota; class Bacteroidia; order Cytophagales; family Microscillaceae; genus JAAUUB01. Next base: position 13,939 of record JAAUUB010000094.1, read on the forward strand.
AAGACTGGCACCAAATTGTGCTTCCATATTTTTTCCCTGATATTTCCATCTGTGCAAGGCCGTAAAAAGGCTGTATTCGGGAATATCCCGGAAGTTGTCTTCATTTTGGTCATTGGTGCGGCTCAGGTGGCTGGCGTGCAATAGTGTGGCTGTGCTCCATCGGCCCGAAAGGCGCTGCGCGGTGTTGATATTTGCCTCCAGCCTGCCCGCCATATTAGCATATAAATTTAAAGAGAAAGGCTCACTGTTTTCCGGTTTGGCCAGCTCCAGATTGAGCTGCCCGGTAACAGACTCATAGCCATTTACCACCGAACCACTGCCTTTGTTGATGTCAATGGACTTAATCCAATGGCCGGGAATGTATTGCAAACCGCTGCGGGCAGAAAGACCGCGAATTCCCGGTCGGCTCTCGGTCATCATCAGGGCATAGACCCCATCAAGCCCCAACATACGAATACGGCGCGTTCCCGAAACGGCATCGGTCGTAGTGGCATCTACGGTGGCCTGCGTTTCAAAACTCTCGGAGAGGTTGCAACAGGCGGCCTTGCGAAGGTCTTGGGTGGTGAGCAGTTCGGATTGTATGGGCTGGGTATCGAGGTCTTTATCGCTTCGGACAAGAATGGTTTGCAACTCACCTTCCTGGTGCAAAGCAATCCGAAGTGTAGTTTCGTTTGGAGCTATGGTCAGGGTATCTTTGCGATAGCCCACATAAGAAATAATCAGTTGAGTAAGCCCGGGCAACCTTTGCAGGCTAAAACGCCCCTCGGCATCGCTTACAGTCCCGGTTTTTGTACCAAACCAGACCAGGCTGGCCCCTACTAATGGCAGCTGACTTTCGGCATCTTTTACCTGCCCGGTGAGCGATTGGCCTCCTGCATTGCCAGAGAAAAGCAGCCAGGCACTGCTCAAAAATAAAAATATACTTGCTTTCATTTTTCCAAATAATTTAAAAGAAATGGCCTGACCCGGGAGGCCAGCCCAAAAAGAGAATATTTCCTGCCCCCAGCGCTAAATAGCCCAAGGGAGCGGATAGAATGGAAAAATGAAAATCTACAAAAGGAAATTCTGCCCGTAGCAAAGGAGGTCTCTTCCCGAAAGGGGCGGCGGGTCTTCGGCAAGCGAGAAAATAAGGGCTTCAGGCACAAAAGAAGTACCCAAGGGCGGAAGCAAAAATGCCTGGGGCAGAGCCAACATCCAGGCCGACGTTTCCATCTGCAAATCGCCGGGCAGGGAAGTTTCCAGGTCTATTTGCCAATAGGTCAGCGAAAAATCACAGCAGGGCTCAAGGGGTGTGAATGGAGCTTTCTCGGGCGCACAAGCGTGAGAAAAATCTGGGGGAGCTTCTTTGCCACAGCAGGTAGTGGGTGGGCTAAACAACTGATAGACATCCGCCATTTCGGGCATCTGGCAAGTGCGCTTATGAATGGGTAGGCCAATGCTCAGGAGGAGAAGATGGGCAGCAAGCCCATAAGAAGCAATATGTTGAATAAGAGACTTCAAGTAATAAAAATGCTTTTCAAAATTACCCTACAAATTAATTTTTTGGTTTTTTAGTTCCTTTTTCTGAAAAAATTCAGCAACTCTTTGAGCCAATCCCAGTTAAAGAAAAACGAAACCGGATGGGCCTTTCGCAGGCCTTTTCTGCTTGCTTTTCGTCAGGATTTGAATAATTTAGCGCAAATTTTTTTATCTCAAAAATTTATAAAAATCATGAAAAAACACTTCGTTCGCTTATTGTTGGTATTGGCTTTGGGCAGCATAGGCTGGGCACAGGCCCAGGATGTAAAAATTGGCCTGACTTTCTCGCCTACCATTTCTTTTATTCAGGCTTCTAGCGAAGGGCCTCTGGAGGTATCTTCGGCAGGAGCAGCCCTTCGGTTCAATTTCGGGCCGGTATTTGATTTTAATATCAAAGATGATAAATACTTTTTCAGTACCGGGCTGATTTACGTTACCAAGCGGGCTAATTTAGAATTCAGTTCTCAGCTTGGCACGGGAGAGCTTAATTACAATCTCCAATACTTGCAAATTCCGCTTACGATGAAGCTCTACACCAATGAGATAATCTCCGGGGGGCGTATTTTTTTCCAGTTAGGCCCGGCTTTGGAGCTTAAAATTGCGGAAAAAGACAAGACCGAAGACAGCGATGACCCCATTGATTTCACGGTGATTGATGCCCCGATTATTTTGGCTGCGGGTATGGAATTTGACCTGGGCGAAAACAAACTGTTTGGCAGCATTGGCTACCAGCGGGGCCTTATCAACGCCTATGACCGCGACAAAGACAATCCTGACGACGACGACCTGCGCGTAACCAACCAATTGGTTACCTTTACGGCCGGCTTTGTTTTCTAATAGGGGCACTTGATTTTTCTGAGGGCGAAGGCTTCGTGCAAAGCGAAGCCTTTGCTGCTTAAGGGAGGCTGGGCAGGCAGAGGGTGAAGGTAGTGCCTTTGCCCAGTTGGGTTTGATAATGGATTTGCCCACCCAGTTTTTCGGTCAATACTTTGATAATGGACAAGCCAAGCCCCGTAGAGGTTTCGCCGCCTGTGGGCTGGGCACTGAGCTTTTGGAATTTCTTAAACATCTTGTGCTGGTCTTCTTCGCTGATGCCGGGGCCTTCGTCTTTGACCGAGATACAGGCCAGTCCATTTTCGGCAAACAAGCGGACATACACGGCTTTATGGCTTTCCGAAAATTTGATGGCATTGGAAAGCAAATTGTCTAAAATACGGCGCAGGCTTTCGCGGTCGGTGCGCCATAAAAGGGGGGGGGCTTCCTGAATAAACAAAGCAATGCCTTTGCGCTGGGCACTGGGCGAATGGGTAGCCACAATCTCTTTGGTAAAATCGGCCAGTTGGATGTCTTCGGGCACTGGGCGGTCATAATCGGCCTCATAGGCATTGATGGTCAGGATATCATCAATGAGTTTTCGGCCCGCCTCAATGACATTGCCCATCATTTCTACCTGCGTTTTTTGTTCTTCGTTGAGGGGGCCTACCAGGGGCAAAAGCTGAATCAGCCCCATCACGCGGTTGAGAGGCGATTTGAGGTCGTGGGCCACAATGCTCATCAGATGGTTTTGTGCCTCGGTCAGTTCGATAAAGTCTTTTTTCTGCTGATGCACTTCTTTCTGGGATTGAAAAAGACGCAAGGAGGCTTTGACACGGGCCAGGAACATCGTTTCTTGCAAAGGTGAAATGATGAAGTCGGTAATTCCCAGTGAAAAAGCGACGGGCGCATTGATTTTAAAACGGCTTTCGGGCAAAAGGAGCAAAACAGGGGGCAGCACCGCCGGGGACTGCTGGCGAACTTCCTGCACATATTCGGGGTAATTACTGATTTCGCCATCCAGGATAAGCAGGGAGAGGCTGTGTGCGGTCAGGCGGGACGGGGGATAATCCGCTGCTATCGAAGCTTCAACTGCATAGCCCCGAAGGAGAGGGCGGAGGCAGTTGGCCAGGGCATCGAGTTCCGATTGGCGGAGTGTGATAAGCAGTATTTGGTTCATCCCCATCAATTTTGAGCTTACAGAAATATGCTAAGCATTTTCTACACCAAAGTTTAATTTTGCTCCGATTTTCGGCCAAAAACCGAAAGATTGATGTAGCGCTTGGGATTCTCCCGCAAATCAATAAAAAGTTTGTCTAAATCTTCGGATACCCGGTTCATATTCGTATAGAGAGAATCGTCATTGGCCAGTTTGCCCAATGTACCTTCCCCCTGGTTTACCTTTTGCAATATCTGATTCAGATTTTGCAGCGAAGCTTGGGTACTTTGCAGGGCGGCGGCCAGTTCCAGTTGATTCAGTTTGCCTGCAAAGGCATCCATTTTGCCCACAATAGGGTGAAAATCTTTTTCCAGTACCACTAAGGAAGCCGACAACTGGTTCATGTTGCGGAGCATTCCATCTATTTGGCCCTGGGCTAGGGTATTGCGCATCGAGGCCGTGATGGCATTGAAATTGGCCATTGTTTCCTGCAAGTCTTGCTTAGAGTTGGCCAGGGCTTTTAGCACTTCATTGACTTGATACAAGATCGAATCCGCTTTTTTGACCAGGGGGTCCGCTTTTTGGCTGAGCTCGGCCACCAACCCAGCATTGCGGCGACTTTTGAGGGTATCGCCATTTTGCAAGGCTTTTCCGATTTTGCCAATTTGCAGGTCTATCATTTTACCACCCAGGAGGCCATTGTCGGTCAGCAGGGCCAGACTGTTTTGTCCCAGAACCAGGTCTTTGCGAATCTCGAGGGTGAGGAGCAATTTGTTGTTTTGGTTTTGAAGAATCTCAATATTACTCACCCGGCCAACATTAAGGCCATTGAATTGTACCGGGTTAGAAATCGTGAGGCCGTCAATTTGCTCATAGACGACATAATAGGCATTGGTGCGCGATAAGAAATCTGTTCCCTTCAGGAAATTAAAACCAGCATAGAGCATTACACTGGCCACCAAAGCCAACAAACCAATTCTGAATTCTTTTGACATATCTGCCGAGGGTGATTTATGGTTAAAGAACGTTTGAAAGCAAAAAAAGTGCAGAGCCCCCACTCAAGGTGCCTCTATTTCGGCCTTATAGGCCCGGATAGCTCGGAAAATGGCCGAAGCCAGATAGACCTGATGAGCCGCCTCTTTGAGGTACTTTTCTTCGGCAGGGCTGGAAAGAAAACCCAGTTCAATGAGCACACTGGGCATTGTGGTGCGCGACAAGACCACAAAGCCGGCCTGTTTTACCCCGCGCGAAGGGCGCTTTACCCTTTCAACAAACTCCTGATTGATTTTGCGGGCCAGGTTTAGGCTGTTCTCGAGGTAGGCCTGTTGGCGAAGCGAAAGCAAGATATAAGACTGGGGGGGAGTTCGGGTCAAAGCCTTCGTAGTTGGCCTGGTAGTTGGCTTCTTTG
>JAAUUB010000095.1 GCA_012031215.1 Microscillaceae bacterium
TGGCCCGTCACAAAAGATGCGTGAAAATCATTTTCGCTGGTCTCACCATCCCCCCTGTTGCAGGCGGTTATTGTATTCCTGATGATTATTGCGTTGCACAAACACCTCCCACATCCCCAGCCGGGAATAGGTAAGCCCTTCCACTTCATTGGTAAGGCCTTGCCCGGAAAGGCTCAGGCCCAGACTTCCCCCTTGCCAGACGGCATTGGTGTTGGTGGTACGGGCCGAAACAATGTCCATGGTTTTGACAAAATAAGGCCGACCAAAATCATCCAGGCCTTTGAGCCGGGCGGTAAGCATGGCATTGCGAATGCTTAGCGGCAAGCCCAAACGATTGGCTTCCAGCAGCCCTTTTTGGTAAGAAATCTGATAATCTTGTTGCAGTCGCTGGGACAAGCCCGTCAGAGAGACGGCCTCCTTTACAAACACCTGGGTTTGTTCTTGCTTTTTTTCGGCCGGTGCGAGGATTTGTGCTGGCAAGGACATTCCCCACAACAAACTACCCAGCAAGCCAAACCGCTTTGAAAGAGTTAGAATGGTAAATTTCATCATTTTTTGTAATCAAACTTTTGAGTAATATAAGAGAATGAGAAGCATTTAAAGTAGGCAATAAATATAAGGAAAAGATACAATATAGGCTATACAAGATTCAAGAAAAATTCCCGAAAAGCGACAAAAAAAAGAGAAAGCATCACAAATACTCTCTCTTTGTTGGTCAATTTAGGCGGCTATTTTTTTAGGGTCTTGACTGATTATACTGGCGTACCAGCTTTCGCAGTCCTTCTTCATCACGTATCCACACTTCGCCCGATTTGAGGATAGGCCGGATGTCAAAGCCCTTCTGGTCAAAATAGCTGATAATGTCTTTCTTGCGTTCGGCGGGGAAAAGTTTGCCTTTTTCCGCAAAATAGTATTGCTTTTCCCGCACTATTTGGTCACTTCGGCTGCCCACATTGAGGGCTATCACGTAGTTGGCTTCTTTGATGAGCATCACTACCCGCTTGAGCAGTTGCACTTCGCCTTCTTCGAGTTTTTCTAAAAAGCCGGTCAGGGGCACCTCGGCCAGGGTATAGTCTTTGGCATTGACGGCAATAGTGGTCCGGCCGGGGCGTATAAACTGAATTTCTTCCAACTCAGCCCCCAACATCATCCTCATCCTTCCACCCTCAAAAAACTCGATGCGGTCGTTAAGCAGATTGAGCTTAACGGAGTCCAGGCGATAGCTTTCTATCGAGGAGCGGGTTTTAATCATGGCCGAAGTCCAATCTTCCAGCAGATAAGGGTCTCCCAGCATCTTTCCCTTGCCGGGGTCAAAGGTGTAAATTTGTACGCCCGGCACAACATCCCGGGTAAAATTGCTGGCATTTTTTTGAGCGGATGGATTATCAGCCTGGGCATGTAGAGGTTTTTCTTCAAAGGTAAAGGTGAGGCAAAGGAAAAACCAGAAAATTTTAATTTTCATTGATTTTAGATTAGAAAAAGAGTTATTGATTTTTAATTTGGTCAAATTATAAACAGATCTTTCCCAAAATTAATAAATATACTACCAACAAACTTAAAAATTCACATTTAGAAACGTCTCTTTCTGGATAAAAAATTATTCTGTAGTCAGATCCAGTGTTTTGAACTGGAAAAAAATTTCAGGATTAGCCGATGCCCCTGTAATTGGATATGCCAAGCCTTCTTTGTTTTTCTTCCAACCACCAAACTGAATGGCTGTTCTTTCATTGCCGCTCGAGATGGGCAAATTCATTGTATATTTATCCGGTAAAAATTGGGGCATTTAGGTCAAACTGGCAACGAATTTACCGTCCTCTAAGCACTCAAGCTTGTTCTGATATCCCTTGATTTCAAACTCACCTCGCGAAAGCTTATGGATTACTTTGTAGAGCTGCGCCTCATTCCAAGCAAGATTCCGTAAGTGCCAGTCAAGTTTGTATAATTGGTATTTTCCGTTGGTGATACTGTAAGAGCTGTCTGCTGTAATGATTCGGTTGAAGGAAATTTGTAGTGAATCAATATACTGCTCAATAACTGTATTGGTATCCAATAAGGCCATTGATTTAACTGAAGCATAGCTGCCCAACATTCTGTCCTTTATTTTTTCTTTAATGACAACCTTTCTTAACTTTTGGATTTTTATTTTTCCGCCAAGGCTTTCTAAAAGTTTCTCTGTCAAAAATACCCCCCTTTTTTGCTCGTTTGTCAATTCAGGAGATGATTTGCATCCTAACAAAAACAGAAGCAAAAAGATATGAAAACCACGATTTTTTTGTCTGCTAATAACAACATGAAAAAAAAATTTCATAACCAAAAAATTACATCTAATACATTGACGAACAATAAACGCATCTCATCTGTAAAGCAAAGATAAGCTACTAGCACCCACAAAAAAAACCGGAGCGCGACAGGTGCGCTCCAGTTTTATATTTCTCAATACAAAAACAATCTAGGTTTACTTTTTAGTAAATAAAACCTCACCCGTAAGGCCGTTAAAGGTTTCAAACCAAAGCAAAGTGAAGGTATTATTCACCAAATCAATTGTTCCTGGGCCATTATCCACTACATTGCCAAACGAGCGGGTAGGTTGGAGAAAAGTGGTACCACAAATATCAAAGAAGTCCCCCTCATATTCCGTACCCCCAAATGGTTCATATGCTAGTGCTGTATGGTCGCTTACCTGGTAACGAAAAGGCTCAACCCCAACTTTTTCCACAATCACGTCGTCATTGGTTGAGCCAATAAATCCAGCAAAATTGGACGCAATCACTTCACTAGTGTAATCCCCAACAATGGCTCCCTCATCGCTTGGACAAGCGGCAAAAATTGTAATCCTGAAACCAGATCTTTGACCAGGGTCGCCGGCCAGATCCGGGCTTTGATCCGTGGCAAAGTAGCGTACGCCATTTACTCCCACAATTTCATTGATAAAATTGATACGATCCCCACCTTCATACTCATTTTCATCACCTAGTAGGATATAAGTCGTGGGATCATTAGGATTGTAATCCGGGATATCGTCTTCATCAGCATCCTCCGTCAATTTGAGTGTGTCAACTGCCGCCGCTACCTCCGCAGGGGTAATGACCAGATTCGAGGAAAAATTTGTTACTGACTTTACAAAAGACACATCTGAGACAAACCGTCCGTTTTGGCGGCTAACCTGCACTAAAATGTCATAAGAAGCTACATTATTCGCGACATCGCGAATGACAGCCTCATAGCGTGAGTTGCTAATATCATCCAAATCAAATAATGCCGATACCACCTCGTCAATCAGAATCATGGCTCCGTTGGGCGGCAGGGGCACAGGATTTTTGTCCTCGTCCTCGCAAGCTACCCCTACCAGGAGCAGCAAAGGCAGAAAGAAATATAATTTAAGCTTGTTCATTGGGCTAAATCAATTTTTAAGTTCAACAAATTAACGAAGCACCGCGCTGCGATCGTCCCAAAATACCTCCTGGTCCACATCTGGCTTCTGGTCGGCGTTTTGGTTCACATTCACGTAGTTGGACGGATAGAAGAAAGACCGGATAAAAGCGCCAGGATTGACGGCATATGTTTTCTGCAGATTAATCGGAAACCCGGTGCGGCGGTACATATTATAGGCCTCAAATCCGTTTCCGAAAGCGGCCTTGTAATATTCCGTGATGACTACTTCCAGGCGAGCCGTGTTGTTACCCGCCGCATCATACAAAGCCAGTATAGAATTTACGTAAATATCTATGGCTGCTGCATTAGGTTCAAACTGTTCTTGGGGCGTAAGACCATTGCTACGCTCGGTCGTATAAGTTGGATCGGTAAGTGTAGCCTGACTGATACACTTGGCAATAGAAGCCCGGATGCCACTCTCCATTAAAGCACGGGCATCTTCACCGGTGCCGAGGGTAAGGGCCGCCTCCGCCCGCAAAAAGTCCACGAAGAACGAGGGCAAGATAGGGGCTAACCCTGCACCACCCGCACCTGATGTTTGGCTGCCATTCACATCATTACTTGCATCAAACTGTCCTCCCACCGGATACACCCCCCAAATCGTCCGGTCTAAATCGTCCGGGGGGATACCACTGTCGTCGCCGTGGTCTCGGCCCCAATAACCACTGCCAATCTGGCAAAATACATCTCCTGGGTCATAGTGTGAAGGAAAAGGAAAAGCAATACAAGGATATTCGGTTGCTGCCACGTTGCTTGTATTAGTTTCCTGGCGATAGAAATAATAGCGAATCCGGGGATCAGTCTGCCCGGAAGGGCTATTCAAAAAGCGATTCATATAAGAATTGGACATATAATCGCCCGCTCCATTGTCATAGTTGGCCCCAAAGAAAGGATGTCGACTCGCTGGGTTCTCCAGATTCGTTCCGTAGTTAAAGACAAAGTCATCGGCGGCTGATGTAATCACATTCCCTGTATTCAATACCGCTACCACGCTGTCTCCGGCATTGGCATCCACCAGGCGGCGCTGTATGAAGATACGCAGCTTGAGGCTATTGGCCACGCGGCGCCATTTGGCCGTGTTGGCCAATATGCCCGCTCCCCCAAAAAGAGGTCGGTGGAAGTCAGGGAGGTAGAACGGTCTAGCTCGGCCAGGGCCTGATTGAGCAAGCCCAGCGCGGCATTATAGACATCCGCCCCACTATCGGCACGGGGGTTGAAATTATCCGAACCCTGAATGGCTTCGGTATAAGGCACATCGCCAAAGTAATCTACCAGCCCTACCAATACATAAGATTCCAGGATGCGGGCCACGGCCGTATGCCGCCAGGCGCCCAAGTCTTCGGCTTGGGGAATAAGCGTGCGAATATCGGCCAGTACTGTGGCATACGCGGTGGACCAATTAGCATCAAAATTTTCCGGGAAATAGGCGTTTTGGTAAAGCGGTCCAAACATATGGATCATCCTAGTTACTTCCATGCCTTCATCGGTCATGCCTTGGAAAAAGGTAACCGTACTCAATTGAACATTGTTCAAGAGCAGGTTAACGTCAAATTGGTCGGGCCGAAGGGCATTCGGCGTGTCCTGCACATCGGTATCCAAGACCTCGCAGGAGGTCGCAAATACCAGAAAGAGTGCAAAGAGTTTATTAAAGATTGATTTCATGTTTTCAGTTGTACTTTTTAATGTAAACAAAATGGGTTTACCAACTTAGAAAGTGATTTTGATACTGCCTCCGTAGCGACGAGAAGAAGGCCCGTTCAGGAATTCAAAGCCTTGGCCATTGCCTACCCCTAAGCCGTTCACGTTGGGGTCCACATTGGTGCCATCGGGGAAGTTGAACGCCTCATACCACATATTGTAGCCCGAAAGGGTCAACTGTACCGAGCCAAAAGGCGTTTTGCTCAGAATTTTTGAAGGCAGGCTATAGCTCAGCGAAACCTCGTTCAGACGCAGATGGGTCGCATCAAAGACTTTAAATTCATCAGCACCAAAACCATAAGTGGTAAAGTATAGGTCGGTAGCGGCAATCTGCACCCTGTTTTCTTCAAACACCCCATCGGCCACTTCCTGCACCCCCGGCAACACGAAAGTCTGACGGCGGTCAAAATCGGTATCTGAGGTAATGCCCCTGCCCAGCAAAGTACTGGCGGTGTAGGAAACCAAATCCCCCCCTTGCTGATATTGCCATTCCATAGAGAAGGTAATGCCTTTCCAGGACAATGAAGTAGAAATGGTAGAAGTCCAGTCGGCATAGGGGTCCGCGATAATGTCAATCACTGTAGATGCCAGGTAATTACCATCCGAGTTGACAATCCGGCGGCCCTGCGGATCGCGGGGCACAAAAGATCCTTGGATAACACCCAGCGGCTGGCCCTCAATGGCAAAATTACCTAGATTAGTAAAACCGGCATACACAATGCCGTCGCTGTCGTCAGGCAATTCCAGTACTTCGCTGCGCAGCAACTGGAAGTTACCGAACACCCGCCATTGGAAACCGGACTTATCCAGCAAGAGCGCATTGTAGTCAAATTCAAGCCCTTGTACGCGTACTTTGCCCGCATTTTGGGTGATGCCCGTAAAGCCAGTGGAAGGGTCCAAATCGCGATCGAGCAAAAGATCATTGGTTGTTTTGCTATACAAAGAAAGCTCCGCGCTGATGCGGTTTTTCCACCAGCGGGTCTCTATCCCTACTTCTATCTCATCCAGGCGCTCTGGCTTCAAATCAGGATTTCCCAATTGGTTGGCCACCGCATTGGTAGAAATGGGTACGGCTTGTCCAGTGGGTAAGAAGGCCCGGGTAGATATACCCAAAGTGTTTCGGGTATTGTAAGGCCCTGGGAAGTTCGCCGATGAACCGTAGCCGACCCGCAATTTCAGGAAATTGATGATGTCGCTGCCTTTCAAAGCACTAATGGCCGTGGTTAAATCAGCCGCCAAGCTTACCCCGGTATAAAAGAGGGAGTTATTGCCGGTTTCCAGGGTATTTGACCAGTCATTACGGCCCGTCAGGTTCAAGAATAAGAAGTCCTTGTAATCCACCGATACCTGTCCGTAGAGACCCAGACGATTTTCTTCAAAAAGCAATTGCAACTGACCGTCACTAAAGCTGTTAAATGCGCTTTGGTTTTTGAAGGCAAAGTGCCGGGCTACGCCAAATACTTCTTGCTGGGTACTTTCAATCCCCTGACGGGTAAACACATCGCGGCGAGTATTGAAACCCACCAAGGCATTCAGACCAAAATCATCATTGAGGTTTTTATTTGCAGTAATGATAAGGTCCGTATTGATGATGCGGTTTACAGCGGTAGTGGTACGCAAAATACCGTTGATGTTGCCATCTACCCCACCCCGGTTTTGGAAATATTCATTGTCCTCGGCATAGACATCAATCCCGGCGCGATACAATACGCTCAGCCAGTCTTTGAAATTATAAGTCAAAGACATCTGACCAAAGACACGGTCCACTTTCTGGGCCGAGCGGGCATTTTCCACCGTCCAGCGGGGGTTTTGGATATCATTTCCAGAACGGTAATAAACCGAACCGCCTGTCAGCGGGTTTTGAAAGGGCAAGCCCATCAAATCAATATTGCGCGGAGTATAGAATACGTCGCCAAAAATGGAAGCGCCATCACCAGTAGTACCACTTCCCAAGCTGGCCGCAATGGGCGGGGTGGTGTAATCGGTATTGGTGTAATTGATGGTTGCGGCCAACACAAAATTATTGCTCAGGTTGGCGTTGCCACCAAAGCTTAGCGTATTACGCTTCAATTGGTTATTGGGCGTAAAGCCTTTGTCATCGTAATAGGTGTAAGAAGCACTGAAACTGGCTTTCTCACTGCCTCCCCGAATTCCGATGGTGGTCGTAGAGATAATCCCGGTTTCAAAAAACTCCTCATTGTCATAAGCCCGATAGGCGTAATCCGCCCCCACAAACTGCGGGAAAGCCGACTGGGTCAAGGGATTAGAAAAATTGCCGTAGGGGTGGGGCACTACTTGTAGTTCGCTGAAGCTGGGCCCCCAGTTACTAAAGAAAGGGCCATAAGAATTGTAAAAACCCGAACCGTAGTTGTCCTGAAAATCGGGCAGCGAAGCAATTTCATTGGCAAACAAAGACTGGGTAACCGAAATTTCGGTTTTCTTTTTCAGGTCTTTGTTTTTGCTGCCGCTCTTGGTGGTAATCAAAATTACCCCGTTGCGGCCCCGGTCGCCATAGAGTACCGTAGCGTTCAAGCCCTTGAGCACGTTGACACTCTCAATGTTGTTGGGATCTAAATCCAGGAAGCGGCTCGATTCGGTCTGACCGTCGACAAAGCTGGACTGTTGGTTAGCTCCCCCATCAAAGGGCACCCCATCCACCACAAAGAGCGGCTGGTTAGAGCCATTGATGGAGGTATAGCCCCGAATGATGATATTGGTTCCACTACCCGAAACCCCATTGGCTTGGGTAACATTCACCCCGGAGGCTTTGCCCCGCAAGAGACGGCCAATATCGCCTTCGGTCTTTTGCTCAATCTGCTCTGAGGCAACCGTTGAAACGGCATAACCCAAGGCCTTTTTCTCCCGCTCAATCCCGACGGCGGTTACTACTACCTCACCCAGTTCGGTGGTATCCTTGGCCATAGCCAAGTCAATGGTTCCCTGCGCTCCTACTACTTGCTCAGTAGTGCGCATCCCTACGGCCTGAAACACCAAAATGGCCCCCTCGGAAACCGAGATTTCGTAGTTGCCATTGATGTCTGTAACCGTTCCGGTGGTGGTGCCTTTGACAAAGACACTCACGCCCGGCACGCCTTCACCCGTTTCGGCATCCGTAACACGTCCTTTCACGGTCCGAGTTTGGGCAAAGGCCGTGGCGACCGTTGCCAAAACGAGGAACAGGACGAGAAGTAACTTTTGCTTCATACTGCTTTTTGTTTTAAAGGTTAATGTTTTGTTAAATGAGGTTTAAACCTAGTGAGTTTTGGTCAAAAAAAGGGTGCAAATCCCCCTAATTTTTTAGCTCGAGTACAATAAGAAAATCGAAAAATAGGATAATTACTATATTACACATAAAAATAATGAAAAAAAGATAGTAAGACTGTAATTATTTTGTGGCAAATCTTTATGGGCCGGAAGGAGAAATTTACCGAAAAAGAGGCCTTTAAACCTTTTGCGAAGGGCACTTTTCTCGGTTCATCATCCGGGAAGGCCAAATTATATTTTGAATAAAAAAAGGATTTTCTTTGGGTATGCTTCGGGTTCATTTTGGCTTTACCCTGGCTTCATATAAGCCCGGCCCGCCCGGAGAAATGGACGAAAGAAAGGCAATTTCTTTGAATCCGAATTTTTTGGTTAGTTTTGTCAGGCGGGAATTTTTCCCCCTTCACTTGTTTGACTTTATATTATTATGCAAAGCAAATTGGTTCAAGTAGGCGAGATTGCCTGTGGGGCCGCCGACCTCTTCCTCATCTCGGGGCCCTGTGTCATTGAGGAGGAAAGCTTGATGATGCGTACCGCCGAACATCTTAAAAAGGTGTCGGAAGCCTTGCACCTGCCCATCATCTTCAAATCTTCTTATACCAAAGACAATCGCAGCGCCATAGAATATTACCACGGCCCCGGCCTGGAAGAGGGCCTCAAAATCCTGGAAAAATAAAAAAGGAATTTGGTTTTCCGCTGCTTTCCGACATCCACCATCCCCACGAAGCCGCTCCCGCTGCCGAAGTATTGGATGTGCTCCAGATTCCGGCCTACCTCTGTATGCAAACTTCGCTGGTGCTGGCCGCCGGGCAAACGGGCAAGGTCGTGAACCTGAAACACGGGCAATTTCTGGCTCCTGAAAACATGAAGCACCCCGTGCGCAAGGTAGAAAGTACGGGCAATACCCAAATCATTCTGACTGAGCGCGGCTATACCTTTGGCTATAATGACCTGGTGGTGGACCCCCGTAGTTTTTATCACCTTCGCGCGTTGGGCTACCCCGTCGTTTTTGATGTAACTCACTCTATTCGCAAATACGGTATTCCAAGCAAGGAAGCCAAAGGGGGTGCCCGTGAATATCTGCCCACCCTGGCCCGTGCGGGCGTTGCCGCTGGTGTAGATGGCTTGTTCATTGAGACCCATCCTACCCCGGATACGGCTCTCTGCGATGCAGCCAGTCAGTTATGTGTGTTCGACCTAGAGGAATTTCTCAAGCCCCTTCTGGAAATCCACGCCATAGTGAATCAATATGCCTGATTTTTCTTTTTTTATCTTCAAATTTTTTTAGCAGATGGAATTATACCTCGACTCCGTTGATTTTGCCGAAATTGAAGCGGCCTTTCGCCTGGGCTTCCTGGCCGGATTGACCACCACCCCTACTTTTATGCACCGGCAGGGTATCACCGATATTGACGGGGCCATTGTAAGACTGGCCGGTATGGTGCCGGTTTTGCAGGTAGAGGCTCTCGGCGATACGGCGGAGCAAATCCTGGAAGAAGCCGAACGGCTGCTGGCCCTGGGACTGGATAAAAACAAAACGGTCTTCAAAATTCCGGTTTCCAATGAAGGGGTACGGGCCTGTAAGCTTTTGCGCGACCACGACCTGATGGTCAATGTACACCTGGTTTATACCCTCAACCAGGCGTATATGGCGATGGCGGCTGGGGCTACCTATGTATGTCCGCTGGTGGGCCGTTTGCAAGACCAGGGCCATGACGCACTCGCCCTCGTGGAACAGTGTGTAGAGGTGGTGGACCGCTATGGCTACGATACCAAAATTATGTTTTCTTCGGTGCGCCACCCGGAGCATGTCCGTACGGCCCTTCTGACGGGCGTGCACACCATCACGGCTCCCTGGAAGGTGATGCAGGTACTGACCGAAAACGTCTTTACTTCGGTAGGCACGGAGCAATTTGTAGAGCATACCCGCCTGATGACTATCAATGTCAAAGAAGTGATTGCGGCCCACAACCCCCTAGTCAAAAGCCAGGAAACCGTGTTTGATGCCCTGAGCCAAATGACGGAATCGGGGCTGGGGGCAGTGGCCGTGGTGAACGAAAAAGGGGACCTGGCCGGCATTTTTACCGATGGCGACCTGCGCCGCAATCTTAAAGAACACGGCAAAGCCTTGTTAGATAAAGAAATGGCGACCCTCCTGGCGGGTAAGCCCGCTCCTGTGAGCATTCCCGCCGATGCCCGCCTCTACGAAGCGGTAAAGATTTTTAAAGAAAAAGGAGTAGATAATATTATTGTCATGGACAATAATCAGCCCATTGGGATGCTGGACATTCAGGATTTTGTGAAGATGAACCTTATTGGTTAAAATGGATACTCCTCCGCAAGCTTTGAAGGAGGCTATCGCCTTCAAAGCTTGCCAACCAAAAGAAATATGCCTTATACTTATGACTACCCCCGCCCCGCCCTTACCGTGGATTGCGTCATTTTTGGCCACGATGAAGCGGCAGTTTTAAAAGTACTGCTGATTGAACGTGCCCACGCCCCTTTTGCCGGAAAATGGGCCTTACCAGGCGGCTTTGTGGATGAAGGGGAGACGGTAGAACAAGCCGCCCTTCGGGAACTACAGGAAGAAACCGGACTGGCTGGCGTTTCTGTGCAGGAATTAGGCGTGTGGAGTGCGCCCGGTCGTGACCCCCGGGGCTGGACAGTATCCGTGGCTTTTGTGGCTCAGGTCAGGATTGCCGATTGCCGCATTGCGGCGGGCAGTGATGCCCAAAAAGCGGAATGGCTCGCCGTGGATAGCCTTACAGAAATGGCCTTTGACCATCTCGATATCTTGAGCCGGGCCAAAGCCATCTTTGCACTTTTGCCATTTACAAAAGATATGAAAGCTTAAGCAAAGGCTTTCTCCCAAGTTTATTTGCAATCAGGAATATCAATACCCTTTGCTGTATCACTCCTGCCCAAGCAAACTTCCCAAAAGGTGGAACTAAATGCCTCCAATGGCTGTTTGGCGGTTCAAGAGCCTGGGTTAAGTTTTTTTAGGTCGAAGCTGCGCACCAGACCCGGCTTATCAAAGCGGAGCCGCCACATGCCCACAGGTCTTCCAGCCAAGATAATGGGCGACACAAAAAAGACCAGCGAATCGCCCGGCAGGGTTTCGGCATAGCTCTGCAAATTAGTCTCTCCTCGGGCATATCCCTGCCAGATTTTTTCTTCAGACTTTTCCAATCTAAGTGAAGGGGGAATCTTGTCAAAGCCGAGTTTGTCTATTTGTTTGAGGTATTCGGGGGTTGTGAGCGTATCGAGGCTTAAGTCAAGCTGGGCAAAATCTTTGGGGGAGAAATCCTTGCCTTTTTCGGTTTGGGCCAGGAAAGCGCGGTTCAGAAGCTTTTGAGCCCGGCGGGTAATATTTTCCCCTTCCCGAATGGCCCAAGCGCTGAGCTGCGCCTCGGTTACAAATTTCACCTTGCGGGATTTGAGCTCATCGGCGATGGCCTCACGATTTTTGATACTTTGCTCTAAATCGCCACAGCCAGCGAGTGAAAAAATCAGGCCAGCAAATATGAAACAGGTAAGTATTGATGGGTATATCATGGACTAAAAGGTGAATGATTTGAGCAAAAACTCAGGATTTTGCATCCGTTATATCATCTAGGATAAAAAGGTAGCGGGCTATCTCGTCTTGGTCATTGCGAATGGCTGAAGCACTCACCTTTACAAAGATACGCTGATTGTGTTTGTCTTTCAGGAAAAGAAAGTCCTGCCAGTGCCCTCCTTTCTTGAGCAATTCCATTCCTTTTTCAATTTTTTCATAATGCTGAAACAAAAACTCAATGGCCATTCCTTCAAACTCGAGGGCATCATAGCGTAGTTTTTCCTCGGCCAGCGAATTGAAAGACTGAATGATAAATTGGCGATTGGTTTGCAGGACGATGCTGGTGGCCTCCAGGAGATATTCTTTGGCCTTGGCCTCTCGCTGGGAACGCTCGCTGTGCTCTTGGGCATTTTGAAGGGCTTCCATGTTCATGCGCATTTCTTCCTCCTGGCTTTTCATTTGCTCGGTCATCAAGGTAGATTCGGCCAGCAGGCGGCGGGTACGCTCGTTGATGCGTACCGAGGCGATGGTGGCCGCAATGCTTTCCGCAATTTTTTCCACAAAATCTATCTCATAGGGCTGAAATTCTCGAAAAGAAGCAATTTCTACTACCCCATACACTTCTTCATTGTGAAGCAGGGGCACGATGAGTACGCTGCGGGGGTTGGCCTCTCCCAGGCCGGAAGTGATTTGCACGTAGCCTTCGGGCACTTCATCGAGATAAATAGAACCTTTTTCCTGCCAGGCCTGCCCGGCCAGCCCATCGCCGATATAGACCTTTTGTTCCAAAAATTTCTTCTTGTCCCAGGCATAACAGGCGGCCAGGGACATATAGGGCTCCTGGCCATTGCTTTGCAGGTCATTGTCTTCCTGCGCCACCACAAAAAGGCCGCCCTGATTGGCTTTGAGATAGCGCACCAGTTCGGAGATGACCTGGTCGGCAATTTGGGGAATATCTTCTGGATTTTCCTTGAGAATTTCGCTGAACAAAACCTGCCCTTCGGTGGACCACTTCCGTTTTTGCTCTTCCTCGGCCACTTTGGCCAGGTTATTACGCATCTCAATCAGGGCATTGCCCAGAATATCTTTCTCACTCAAAGGCTGGTAGCGGGCGGCATAATCCCCATTTCCGATTTTTTCGGCAAAAATGGAGATTTCTTTCAGGCTATGCACCAGTTTGTCGGCCGATTCGGCCATTTCCCCAATTTCGTCATTGTTGAAAGGATAGTGTTTGTCATCGGGCACTTCCCCACTCCCCAGCTTGATAAAGACACTGTTGATATACTTGATAGGCCGTACAATCTGGCGGCGGGTCCACCAGGTAACAATAAACCCTACGAAGATGAGCACGACGGCCATGATGAGGTTGAACTGAACGAGGGATTGAAAATTTTGCAGCAGGCTGGACTGGCTTTGGGTGCGGTCGCGGTTTTTCTGGACCGTGATGAAATTAATTTTCTCAATAATCTGCTTAGAAAGGGGCACTACCCGGTTGTCAAGGATTTTTTCGGCGGCCAAGACGGTAACCCCATCAAAATAATCTTCATTTTCATCGAGCTTTTCCATAATCGTTTGCTGGTCGCGGATGACCAGCTCAAACTGAGCCAGGGCCGAGTCCATCGCCACCTGAAGCTGGTCGCCTTTCCAGCGCTTCATCAGTTTTTCGGTATCATTGCGAAAGCTGGCAAAGTTAAGATGGATTTCCCGGAGGGCTTCCCGGTCTTCGGGGGTTTTTTCGCTGGGTTGGTGCACCCAGGCAAAAGTGTAAATTTGTGATTCAAGCACCATTTGCCGAAAGGCATTGAGCTTGTCCAGGGCTGGATTAATCACCTCTCCAAATTCAGCAATCTGCGCCGCCCCGTTTCGCACCGTAAAAATGGTGTTGGCCGCATTGAAGAAAAAGAAGATATAAATGGCAATAAAACCCAGGGTGATTTTCAGGCTAATGCTGACAAAGCCGAAAAAACCCCAAAATCCTTTACGCTTTTTCATATTTTTGAGCGATTATGCGATATGAGGACAAAATTACAAAATTAATACCACTCAGCCGGAGAAAGCACCTCGAATCACAATTAGCTTTAGGAAGATTGTGTATCTTTGGGAAGAAAACCCTGTATGCTCTATGGTTTCTTTGTTGGCTTATGACGAGTATTTTCCTGCCGAAGCAGGTCCTTCGGTAGTGCTCCTGCACGGGTTTGGCGAAACCCGTGCCATTTGGAAAGATTTTGCCCCGGCCCTGGCCCAAAGGTTTCGGGTTTTGAGCCTTGACCTGCCCGGCTTTGGAGGTAGCCGGGACTTTTTACCCAATCCTTGCACAATAGAGGCCCTCGCGGCTCGGGTGCTTGCTTTGCTAGACCATCTCCACTTATCTCAATACCTGCTGGTAGGGCATTCGCTGGGCGGATATGTGGCCCTGGCCCTGGCCGAAGCAAGACCCCAGGCGGTTTTAGGGCTAAGCCTGTTTCATTCTACGGCCCGCCCCGCAGTGCTGAAAAAAAAGAAAAGCCGGGAAAACGTGCTGACTTTCATCGACAAAAACGGACTCGCCCCTTTCATCGATAATTTTGTGCCGCCCCTGTTTTATGAAGCCCGCCAGGCCGAACTGCATCAAGCCATCCAAACCGTGAAAATACTGGCTCTTAGCACGCCCAAGACAACTTTTACCGAAGTGATGCAAGCCATGCGCGACCGCCCCGACCGCAGCCACGTCTTGGCCCAGGCCAATTTTCCGATTCAGTTTGTCATTGGCCGCCAGGATACTTCGGTGCCTTTTGAAAGCTATGCCGACCAAATTATCCTGCCCAAAAATGCCGATATACAGGTACTTGACCAAACCGGGCACATGGGCCAGTACGAACGCCCCCGGCGCACCCTCCGTATGTTGCAAAATTTTTTGAAAAACAGTGCCGACATTTTGCCCTGAAAAAAAGCTATGAAAAGAACTTGCTCCTTGTGAAAACCCAAAACAGATTGATATGCAATTCCGAAAAATCAGAGGCCTGGTGCTGCACGAAGACAGCGACCGCCGCTTGTATCATCCGGTGGTGAGCTGGGTAGGCGATAAAGGAGAATTGATTCAGGTGCAATTTGACTCGGAATGTGAAGGCATTTTTGAGGTCTGGGTTCCCGAAAGTCTCCAAAATCTCATGATTAGCAACCGACTGTATCAATCAAGCAAGCTGCCCCTTCACCCCCAGATTGGGGAGTACATTGTACGCCTCAACCGCCACAAAAGCAATGAAGGCTTATGGGATAAGCCCGAAGATGCCCTCACGCAGTAATCTGCACTTTTATTTCCAACTTGGTTTGCCTAGCTTAGAGGCTTGCTTTTTGCAAAATATATCCTGATTGTGCACAAACTTGTATATGCTTGCACTGAATAACCCAAATGCATTGGCCAAAGTCGTTCCGGCTTTTATCAGTGAAAATGATTTCACCCACCTCGACTCCTGGCGCGAAGAAGCCTTTCGCTTGCAAAAAAATCCTTTTCTCTATGCGCTCTCGGGCAAATTGCGTACGCTGGGACTTATTTTTTGCAACCCGACCTCCACGCCCGCCTGGCCTTGCAAAAAGCGGCCCATACCCTGGGAATGAATATTCAGGAAATTTACCTCCGCACGCACGGAACGGAGGTGGAAATGGGACACCGACCAGGTACGCTCTTCGCCGATACCGAAAATCTACGCCAAACGGCCCAGGCCCTCGGCCAATACTGCGACGTACTGGCCGTGTATGCCCCCGCCCAGCTTCAGGATGCCGAGCAGGATTACGCCGATACTTTGCTCCATTACCTGAGGCTATACGCCCAAATCCCGGTTTTCAATCTTGAATCGGCCCTCTACCATCCCTGGCAGGCCCTGGCCGACTGGCTCACCATCGAGGCTTTCAAAAAAATGGAAAAACCCCGGGTGGTCTTGCAATGGGTTCCTTATGACCGACCGGTCTCGGCGGCCGGGCCAACTTCGCTGATTGGGCTTTGCGCAAGCCGATGTGGATATTACGGTCAGCCACCCGCCAAACCACCGGCTCCACGAAAATTTTATGGGGGCTATCAAAAGTTTTTACCATCCTGACAAAGCCCTGGTCGAAGCCGATTTTGTGATTGCCCTCAACTGGTGTTCTACCAAAAACTATGGCCAGGCCGAAAATAAAAATCCGCGCTGGCGACTTACCCAGGACAAAATGACCCTCACCCGCAAGGCCTTTTTGCTACACCAACACCCAGTTTGGCAGGGCATCGGCATCGAGTCTGCTTTGCTAGAAAACGAACGTTGCTTGCTCGGGGCGCAAGCCGCCAACCGCGTCATTGCGGCCCAGCTCATTTTAAAGGAACTGCTTGCAACGCTTCAGTATGGTCAGTAGGGAGGCATCGCAATGGGCAAACTGGCTTGAAGCGCTACAGCTTTGTAACCCCTTCCATTTATTTTCGTTCTGCCTTTTACCAAACATCCATTTGATTCAAATGAAACACTTCTTCCTGATTTTTGCGCTGGGCGCAATTTCCTGGTCTTTGCCCACTTTTGGCCAGAATGCCGAACGGCGCTTTTTTAGCATAGGCCTACGGGCCAGTCTCAACGCCTCCTGGATTGGCGAATTACCCGCCAGCACGCAGGATTTGCAAAATATCTCCCGTGAGGATTTAAAGATTGGCTATGTAGGCGGGATTTATACCCAATTGCGCCTGCCTTTGGGCGGGCTGTACCTGCAGCCTGAGGTAGCCATTTCGCAAGTTGGTGGCAAGTATCGCTACTCGGCCATCGTTCCCAACCTGGCGGGCATAGACAATGTCTATGAAAATTTTAAAACCCTCAGCCTGACCAATCTGGATTTTCCGCTGCTGATAGGTTATCGCTTTGCCTTAGGGCCCATTGGATTGAATCTAAATCTCGGCGGGGTCTTCTCGGCCGTATTGAGTGCCAAAGAAACCTATGAGCAGGAAGGCTTTCAGGGCTTGGTCAATCTGGGGCGCATCGAGGCGGAGCGCAATATCAAAGACCAAATCAATAATTTTCAGGCCGCCCTGCAAGGGGGCATCGGGCTTGATTTTTCACGCTTTCTGGTCAATATCAGCATTCAGCAAAACCTGACCGAAGTATTTGAAAGCCAGACCGCCAACCTAAACCTCACGCCCAGTGAACTGGCCCTGGTCCTGGACCGCGAAACCCAAAGGCTGCTAACGGCCCAAATCACGCTGGGCTTCCGCTTGTACTAGCTTGTTTGTAAAGGATTTTAGTTGGCTGACAGTTTTTGTGATAGTCTGCTATCCTTGGCAATTTTTGCTGTAAGGATGGGTTTGCTCTAAGCAAGCCTGTCCATTTGCCTTTACTCCTACCGAAATTGTCCGAGCGTCCGGATTTCTTGGTGGTAATTTTAGTGCGTTGGCGGGCAACCTTCCCCTTATTAATAAAGTGGGAAGGTTTTATTTTACTGAAAGTGGCTAGGCTTTTTTTGTAATCCTTATTCGGCTCGCCGCACATAGCTCCCGGCTACCTCCCCCCAGCTCGAGAGCCCGCTCAGGGCCAGGGTAAGGTCGGCATCGGCCATGAGGTTGGCGGCCACGTGATATACCCCTGCCTCACCGGCCAGGGCTAGCCCATAGGGATAGGGCCGCCCCAACAGCACGGCATCGGCCCCCAGGGCTATGGCTTTGAAGACATCAGCCCCTTTGCGAATCCCACTGTCAAACAATACCGTTCCTCTTCCGCCCAGGGCTTCGGCCACTTCGGGCAGCATGCGCAAGGCACTCACCGCCCCTTCCACCTGCCGCCCACCGTGGTTAGAGACCACCACGCCGTCGGCTCCGTGGTCAAGGGCCATCCGGGCATCTTCCGGGTGCAAAATCCCTTTGAGCAGAATAGGCATGCGGGTATGCGCGCGCAAAATCTTAAAATCTTCCCAGGTCAGGGCCGGATTGGTAAATACCTGCCCAAAGAGCATAATGGCGGCCATTGGGTTTTGCTCGGGCGGTTCTTTGAGCAAGGCCCGAAAGACGGGGTCGCTGAAATAGTTAGCCAGGCCTTCGCCATATAAAAAAGGCAGGTAGGCCTGGGCAATATCCAGGTCGCGCCAGGCCAGCATCCGGGTATCGAGGGTAACCATAAGGGCCGAATACCCGGCCTTTTCGGCCCGGGTGATGAGGCTTTTCATAAACTCAGGATTGCGCCCCCAGTAGAGTTGAAAAAAACGGGGGCTGTCTCCGGCGGCCACGGCCACCTCCTCCATCGTTTTGGAAGATACCGTGCTGAGGGTGAAGGGGATTTTCAAGGCGGCGGCGGCCTTGGCCACGGCTACTTCGGCTTCGGGGTGGGCAATGGAAAGCACCCCAATCGGCGCCAGGGCAATAGGAGAAGCCCAGGTATGCCCCAGCAGGCTGATTTGGGAATTGGCCTGGGAAACATCGCGCAGCATCCGGGGCACAATCTCCCATTGGGCAAAGGCCTGCACATTGTGCGAAACGGTGGCCCCACTCCCGGCTCCTCCGGCAATGTAGGCAAAGGCTTCGGGTTTCATTTTTTCGCGGGCCAGGGCTTCCAGGTCTGTGGCCGTGATGGGCAAGTCAGGTTTCTTTTGCTGCATCCGCCCCTCAAGGTAGATTTGCATTTGCCGCTTGAGGCCAAAAAGTTGGGTTTGGATACCAAGGGTTTCTTGCATAGGGCTTTATTTGTGTTTTTTTGTTGCAAAATAGTAATTTTAGCTAAAATAATCGAGTTTTTTGTGGGTAGGAAGGTTTAAAAAAAAAGGAGCCTGGTTTTTAAAAC
>JAAUUB010000300.1 GCA_012031215.1 Microscillaceae bacterium
TTGGTCTTCATTATGTTCCCAGGGTCAAAATTTGAGATTGGCTCTACGAAGCGATAATCTTCGGTGGCAACCTCAAGCTTGGTCTCAGCAAGGAAGAGGTTTTCGGCAAGCTCATCCAGTGTCCATCCGTGCCAATAGATTCGCAGTTGGCTAAATTTACTTACTGTTCCACCTTCTACCGAATCAAAAACCAATCGCTGCAGCTCGGGCTGGTAGTGTACCGCGCGGGCATAATACAATCCGGCCTCGTATTCATACGTTTCTCCATCATCTTCATAATATACAAAGGTATCGGAAGTATTTCCCCGGTAGAGATGAAGTTCCAGCGTAGGATGCGGCATTTCGCCTGTGTGATTCAGCACCGATTGAAGCCAAAGCATTTGTCCGGCCTTCACGAAAAGAGGCAGCGTATCCAAAGACGTTTCGTGGTAAAGATAAGTGGGGCCTTCATAGGGGCTATCATTAAATAGATTGTACCAATTGCCCTGGGGAAGAAACAATTTTTGAATCGGCTGCTGGCTGCTTATGGGCGCTACCAGGATGGCAGGACCAAAAAAGTAGAGATTTTGCGCCTCTGGGGTATAGGTGCTTTCTTCATAAGGGTAGTTCAACACAAGACTTCTTTGAATAGGCATTCCGTTTTGAGTAGCCTCATAAAATACAGAATAAAGGTAGGGGAGCAGGCGATAACGCAAACGGATGTAATTTCGGGCTATTTCCTCACTTTCTTCTCCAAAGGCCCAAGGCTCGGCATCCCGGCTGTTGATCATCGTATGGCCACGAAAAAACGGAGAAAAAGCACCCAAAGCCACCCACCGACTATACAATGCCGGATTAGCCTCTCCCACAAAGCCCCCTACATCATAGCCCGCAAAAGCCAGCCCACTCAGCCCCATGCTGTTGATAATACGCACATCGCTGAGCATTAATTGATCTTCCGAAACATTGTCGCCCGTCCAAACGGCAGAATATCGCTGGATCCCGGCATAAGCTGCCCGGGTAAGGACAAAAGGCCGCTTGTTTTTGAGATATTTTCTCACCCCTTCATACGTACTTCGTGCCATTTGCATGCCATACACATTATGCGCCTGCTTATGGCTGGCTCCCTCGCCCTCCCAATCAAATTGGGTCAGGTCAGGAAAGTGCTTTCCCCATACGGCGGGCTCATTCATATCATTCCAGAAGCCCAAGACCCCAAGCTGTACCAAAGATTCAAAATAAGTACCCCACCATTCCCTTACCTCAGGCTTGGTAAAATCAGGAAAATGGCACCAGCCCGGCCATACCTGCCCCCGATAGGGAGTCCCGTCCGGATATTTGACAAAACTATCGTTGGCTAGGCCCTCTTCATAGGGGGTATAATTTTCTTCAACCTTAATGCCGGGGTCAAAAATCAGCACCACTTTAAAACCCCATTCGCGAAGCTGGTCCAACAAAGCCGCCGGGTCAGGAAAGCGAGTGGTATCCCACGTAAACACTTTGTACTTTTCCATATAATGAATATCCAGGTAAAGTACATCGGCCGGAATTTGTCGTTCACGAAAGTTTTGGGCCAGGTGCAAAAGTTCCTGAGCCGGATAATAACTATAACGACATTGCTGATATCCCAAAGCCCATAGGGGAGGCAGTGGCATGCGTCCGGTCAGGTAAGTGTAAGCCTTGAGAATCAATCCGGGGGCTTTGTCGTGAATGAAGTAATAATTTAATGGGCCATCTTCAGCCTGAAAGAAGGAAAACGGTCATTGGAGGCTCCAAAGTTAAAATGGGTACGGTGAGTATTATCAAAAAAAATTCCGTACGCTTTTTGTAACTCCGGCAACAAGCCCATAAAAAAAGGAATAGAGGCATAAAGCGGGTCGGCTTCTGGTCCGTAACCAAAATAATCAGTATTCCAGCAGGTATAATATTGCCCCCGGCGATCTGGGCCACCCGTTTTTTCCCCCAGGCCTACAAATCGCTCTTTTTCTTGTAGTGTTTTATAATTAGTAACTTCGGTTCCCTGCCAGGCAATACCAAAGGCAGGCTCGTCTTCATTGAGCAAATTGCCCTCAGCATCAAGAAAGCGTAGCCGCAGGGGCGATTTTTGTACTTCTACCTGAATCTGTTTAGTACGTAACCAGTGTGTAGTTTCCGTCTCTTCTTTCTCAACCTCTACTGCACCCGGCCTGGCCATAACTGCATAGGAAAAACCCGGTTCAGTCTGCCCTGTTCGGGTTGCGCATATTCGCACGATGTTTTCTGAGAAAAATTCCAGCGTCAAGGTGGCCTCCACCCCTTCAAAGATGAACAGTGGATTGCGATGTTCAAATTTCACGAGTCCACCCAGCGATACAAAAGAAGAAGTACTTGGCATGGTTTCTTATCAGTTAGAGGAGTTATTCTGAATAATCGTTTCAAAATAAAAAATTTTTCCTGAGAAAAATGCATTTTTTGCTTCCAAACAAATCCGCAGCCTTCTCTTAATGCCCCACCTGGGTAAGAATATTTTTCTAAATTTGGGGCAAATAATTTGTATTAAGATGCCAGAAACTTATTGGTGGTCGATGATATTGGGCTTTGCCGGGAGTTTTGCGGGAACAATTCCCTTTGGCCCTATCAATATGACGGTAGTGGGGGTTACGCTTAAAAAGGGGGCCAAGGCTGCTTGGGTAGTTTCGATAGCCGCGGCGTTGGTAGAAATTTTGCAATCATCTCTGGCTTTTTGGGGAGGGAAAATGCTTGTAGAGATGCTTGAACGCAGTCCTTTTTTTCAACTCGGTCTTTTTCTGCTCTTTTTGTTGTTGGCCATTTCATTTTGGCTAAAAAAGCCACAAGTGTTGTCCTCTCGCCCAATTCACGGAAAAATGTGGCCCTGCTTTTTAAGAGGGCTGATTGTGAGTCTGCTCAATCCGCAGGCCATTCCTTTTTGGGTCTTGGTATTTAGCTTTTATCAAATGCAAGGTTGGCTGTTTGTAGAAGCCGCTTCGCTATTTTTGCTTTTTACGGGGGTAATGCTGGGAAAATTTGCTTGTTTAGGACTTTATAGTTTTTTTAGTTTGGTGATTGTTCGGCGGGTACACAATCTAACTCTTTGGATGAATAAAATCCTGGCGGTCATATTTTTAGCCATTAGCCTGGGGGCTTTTGGCAAATACTGGAGCGTGGTTTAGGGTGGCCCAAAAAAAAGTCCGCCTTTGAGGGGCGGACGATTAAAAAAACAAACCTGGCATTGACCTACCTCTTCCGCGTTTGACCGCAGTACCATC
>JAAUUB010000301.1 GCA_012031215.1 Microscillaceae bacterium
AGGCGCAGTCTGTTCCTCCGCCTCCGTCCCGGTTTTCCTGGGCGGGCTGGTTTCAGTCTTGTGGGCCAGGCGCCTGGCCTTAGGAAGCGCACTGGCCTTTATTTTCCTTGCTGGTTATGCTACTTCACTCTGGCTGAACCCCTGGAAAAACCCAAAGGAAATCCTTAGTCAACAGGATACTCAAGAAACCGTCCCGGAAAATATCAGCTCACCTGGCCCAGCCCGGGAAGAAAAAAATGGCCTCAGAAGAGGCAGAACAGGAAATCACTGCTGCCGAAGCCCAGGCCCAGGATTTGTCGGGGGAGTCGGAGCTGGCCTATACACCTGCTCCGGATGCCGAGCCTCTTTTTGAAAACCAAAGCAATATGGGGCTGAACAATCGGGCGTTGCCTGCCCCACCGGCCCCCAATCCGGCCTTTCAAACACAATCCTCAAAAATGCGTCTTTTGCCCGCCGGGCAGGATGAGCAAGAACGGGCGTTTGTGGCCGATGTGCCCCAAACGCTTGTAAGTGAGGCCCCGCCGAGCGACGAAAGACTGGGCGCGGTATATTCGCCGGCCTCACAATATGAAAATGAGGCCCAGGTTTTGGCGGCCTTGCTGGCCGTGCTGCAAACCGACCCCAGCCCCAATGTGCGTATTGCAGCCATTGATGCCCTTGAGCGCTTTATACAAAGCCCCGAAGTACGCCAGCAATTATGTGAAAGCTTGCTCGGGCAAGACTCGCCCACTACCCAAATGGCGACAATTGATGTCCTGGTCAAATACCAGATTCGGGAAGGCGTGGTGGTACTGCGTCGCTTTTTGACCCAACGGAACCTTAATGCCACTGTACGCGAACAAGCCCAACTGGCCCTGGAAATTTTATCTTAAATCAAGAAGAAGATGTCGAGCTGCTTTTTTCAAAAAATAGTTTTGTACCTGTTTATCAGTGCTTTGTTTGGGATAATGACCGTTCGCCCGTCAATGGCACAAAAAAAATCGGCGACGGAGCCCCCCTTGCATTTCAGCAATCCCTCGGTGCCGGGGACGCTGGTGGTAGAGCAAAAGAAAGGTTTTTTGCGGGTGGAGGGATACGCTGGCAAGGAAATCAAAATTGAAGCCCAGCATCCTGACTCCCTGCAAGCTGCCCCGCCGTTTTTTCAGGTGCAGGAGCTCAACAATACGATGCACATCCAGAGCGAAAGTCCGGCCATTTTTCAAATCCAGGTGCCTCAAAACACATCGCTACAGCTTACTATGTCCGATTCGGGTAGGGTAGAAGTAGCCAAGACCCATCGTTTGGTAGAAATCAACAATGCCCGGGGGGCGGTGGTCTTGAAAGACCTGGAAGGCTGGGCTTTGGTCAATACCGTGGACGGGGATATTTTGGCTTCTTTTCGGGAAGTGGTAGCCAACAAACCGATGGCCTTTGCCACACTCAATGGTCGGATAGACCTCGAGGTGCCCTCTTCACTTCAGGCACAGTTGCGCATCAAAACAGAAAACCCTGATTTTCTGAATGAATTTGAGGAAGCCGAGCCTGCTTTGGAAGAAGAAAAATTGCGTATTCAAAGCAAAGAGCGGGCAAACGAATCCCGGCCCCTAGCCACCCTGCCGGGCAAAAACATCAAGAAAAAATCGGCGGCCCGTAGCCTTTCTTCTCCCACGGATGCCCTGGCCGAGGAATATTCCGATAGCCTGGTTCGTATGGAGGAAGTTGCCAAACCAAATTCAGGAGACAGTCCTCCTCCAGGCAAAGAGGCACTTTTGAAAAGCTATCAGGTATCCGAAACCTATTCTTCGGAGATAAACGGGGGCGGGCCTGTGATACTCCTCAGCACCCGCAAAGGGCAGATTGCGGTGCGCAAACGCCGATACAAATAATCATTTTCTTCCTTTCATCCGTTCAAACCAGCGCTTAATGGTTTCCAGGGCGGGCTTTTGCTGAGGGCTGTAATCAGTGGCAAAAGAAGGCCTTTCGGTGCGGGGGCGGGCATACCATTTCCAAAGAAAGCCACCCGCAAACCATTTTTTAGGGGTGAAATGTGCAAAGAGGGCTTCTAAGGCCTGGACTTGGGCCTGAGTGTGGGCGGGGTGGTCTTGGGCGGAGTTCCAGGGCTCCCGGGCGGTAAATTCCGTACTACGGTAGCCAAATTCGGTAAATAAAATGGGTTTTTGGTGTTTTTGTGCCAGGGCTTGCATAGCAGGGCTGTGCTGCCGCCAGCCTGCTTCCAATGAATCTGGTGTAGGAATCCGTTCGCCAGACAAGGGAAAATAAGCATCAATGCCAATATAATCGAGCTGAGCCCAAAAGGGTACCCGGGCATATTCGTCCCAGTTGGCGGCATAAGTGATTTTTCCTTTGTAGAGCTGCCGGGTTTGGGCAATAAGATTTTGCCAAAACTGTGGGCGTTTTTGAACAAAATTATCCAGTTCTGTACCCAGGCAAAAAATCTCTACCTGCATAGAATCAGCCAGTTGGGCATATCCCAGGATATAGGCTGCATAGTGTTGTTCCCAGGCTTGCCATTGGGCCTCGGTTTCAAAGTCCAGCACACCGGTAAACTTTCCCCCCTGGAGCCAGAGGTGGGGTTTAATCATGGTTTTGAGGCCCAGGCTTTTGGCCATCTCAACACAGGCCGCAATGCCTTCGCGTTTTTCGCCCCACCACTGCCGGGCGGCCTTCGAGATTAGGACAAGGGAATCACGGGGCAGAAAAGCATAAGGAACCAGACTTACCCACCGGGCCGAAACCGCCTGAATATCCTGAAAGGCCTCTATACCCGTCTTTTGCGGAGGGCCTACAAAGTGAACGCCTCCAATTTGTTCACCTAGAAAAGGAAGCGGCGGCATTTTGGGCATTTTGCCCAACCAGGCCCCTCCCAAACACAAAGCCAGCAGGAGCAAGAGAAAGATTGTTTTTTCAAAATGAAACAGGATTAGGCCTCGGGAAGCAAATCGGAGGCCGGGGGAAAGTCTGTTTTACTCTCCCGGGCTTCTTCTAATTTTTCAATCAAGATGTCAATTTTATTTTCCAGTCGGGTGATGCGAAGCTCAAGTTCTTGGTTATTGTCGGCCACCATTTCATCTACAAAAATAGCGTTGACAATCGAGAGCCCGAATATGCCCCCCGTAACCACAATGAAGATAAAATAAAACTTGGTAAAAAATTCCATTTGCACAGAGCCATTTTCGCGGGCAATCGTTTCAGGGATTTCATACCAGCCCTCGAGGGTAAACATTTTAAAGATAGAA
>JAAUUB010000302.1 GCA_012031215.1 Microscillaceae bacterium
CAATGAATATCGCCGCCCCTACGAAGTAGCCGCCATACTGGAACTGGACGGCAAGCTGCTGACCCCCGAAATAAAACTGGACCTAGACCTGAGCGAACCCAAAAAAACCCCCAATAGCACCCTCCAAACGGCGGTCTATCAACTGGACAGCAAAATACGCACCGATGACCAGGAGCGAAGCCGCCAGGTATTCAGCCTCTTGATTTTGAATCGCTTATCGCCGCCCAATTCCTTTCGGGGGGCCGGAGTGGCCGGGACCGCTGGCAGCAGCCTGAGCGAGTTGCTTTCCAATCAGTTTAGCAATTGGATATCGCAAGTGGATGAAAATCTGGAACTTACCCTGGATGTGGATGCCAATGACTTTAATACTTTCCAGTTGCGGGTTTCGTATAGCCTGCTAGATGGGCGACTGCGCATCACCCGCGACGGGGGCTTTACCAATGCCCAAAACCAGGCCGATGCGATGAGTGTTTTGGGCGACATCACGATTGAATATTTATTGTCGCCGGGGGGGAAATATCGCCTTAAGATATATAATCGTACCAATCAAAACGCTATCGGCAATATCAACCTCAATAATAATAATACCACTACTACCGCCGGGGTAAGCCTGGTGCACACGGCCAGTTTTAACCGATTTAGTGAGATTTTCACTTCCAAAGAGAAAAAGGAAGAAAGGCGAAAAACCGACCAACTGCGCCGCCAGAAAGCCAAATCGCCCACCTCGCCTTCCGAAGAAACGCCTCCGACGGCCCTGGAAAGCAGCCGCTTGCTCCCTGAGGCGGCGCGAATGCCCCTTCCCAAGCGAATGGCGGCCGCCACGATTTCTCGGCCAAGCCAGCCGCAAAAAGACCCGCCTGGCAATCTGCCGGACAAGCCGGCCCCGGAACGCTATCCCGACCCTTTTCCCGGACCGCATCGCTTTGGAAAAATCGTTTCCCCCGAAACTTCACATATTTCGCCTTGACCCGCCATTTTTGGAAAAGATTTGTATCTTTGCGGTCAATTTATGCGAACTGTATTGCCCAATTTGCTTTTTCGCCTGGTACTTGGACTGAGCTACCTGGCCCTGAGCCTGGCCCTGCTGGCCAATGGGCACGCCCTTGAGCATCCGGAGCTCTCCAAATCCTGTGCACCCGGTCTTAGCAAAGAAAAAGAAAGCCCTGCCGACAAGGAGAAAAACCTGCCCATCCTCAAGGAAGCACCCCTGGAAGCCGTAGTCAATGCTCCGGCTACTCTTTTGCCCGGACATCTCCTACTGCCCATGCCTTTGCTTTTGCGGCCTCAGTTACCTTTGGTTCTGGGCGGGCGGCCCTTGCTCCTGCCCCGGCTGGCATATTGGCAAAATACCTTTGGGCATATCATTGTCATCAATGCCCCCTAGCGGGCCCTCCCTTTTTTCTTTACCTCCTTCGGGAAACCTTATGGCCTAAAAAAGGCCAGATTTTCTTTTTTAATTTTTCATCATTAATTCTTTTCATAAAGTCATGAAGCAAAAGAATGCCATCATACTTCTGACGGTGATGTTGATTTTACTCAGCATCTATCGCCTCTCGTTCACCTTAACAGACCGCGCCATCCAACAAAGCGCGACCGAGTACGCCACCGATAAGCGCGGCATTGTCAATCTGGACAAAAAGCAGAAATACCTGGATTCGCTCTGGAACAAGCCCGTGTATAATGTCCTGGTGGCCGAATATACCTATAAAGAGGTTAAAGAAATGTCGCTTTCTCTGGGCCTAGACCTTCAGGGTGGTATGCACGTAACCCTGGAAGTGTCGCCAGTGGAGATTATCAAGGCCCTGGCCAACAACAGCCGGGATGCCAAGTTTCAGCAGGCCCTGACCCTGGCCCAAAAACGCCAGGCCACCAGTCAGGCTTCCTTTGTCAGCCTTTTTGGAGCGGCCTATGCCGAAGTGGCCCCGGGCGAAAAGCTGTCTAAAATATTTACCAATACCACCACCCGTGGCAAGATAGACCTCAAATCTACCGATACCCAAATCCTGGACATTATCAATCAGGAAATGGAAGATGCCTTTGACCGCTCTTTCAACATTATCCGTACCCGGATTGACAAATTTGGTGTGAGCAATCCCACTATCCAGAAGCTGCCCGGCACAAACCGCATTCTGGTAGAATTGCCGGGGGTGGATAACCCCAAGCGGGTAAGAAAGCTTCTGTCGGGGGTGGCCAAGCTAGAGTTTTGGGAAGTTTGGGAAACCCAGGATTTGATTCCCTATTATCAGGAATTTGCGGCCTACCTGGAGCGCGAGGAAAGTAAGAACCAAGCCAAAACGGGGAAAAAGCCTTCCAAAGGGGATGGCGGCCTGGTAGCCAAATCAGACTCGAATGCCCAAAAGGGCAAAGACCCCCTCGTGGCCGATGAGGAAGACACAAGTGCCATCGCCCGCCTGGATACTGCTTCTAAAAAAACGGATACCCTGCGCAAGGACAAGCCCAAGGCTGATTCCCTGAAAAAAGACACGACCGATGCCGCCGGCAACCTGGCCGCCCAGTTGATGCAGCCCTCTTACGAGGGCTTTGTGGTGCGTACCCGCGATACGGCCCGGGTCAATGAACTCCTCTCCCGCTCCGAAGTACAGCGCCTCTTTCCTTCCAACCTGCGCTTTATGTGGGATGTGAAAGGCAATGAAGCCGCCGGAAACATTACCCTCTATGCTATCAAAACCGGGCGCGGGGGAAAAGCACCCCTTTCCGGCGAGGTGGTTATTGAAGCCCGCAATGATTTTGACGAAAACAACCGCCCCAGTGTGAGTATGCAAATGAATGCTACGGGCGCAAGAGGCTGGCGTAAACTCACTGCCGAAAACGTGGGCAAACGCATCGCCATTGCCCTGGACAACTATGTCTATTCCGCACCCCGGGTCAATGGCGAAATCCCCAATGGCAGCTCAGTCATCACGGGCAATTTTACCGTCAATGAAGCCAAAGACTTGGCCAATGTATTGAAAGCTGGCAAGCTCCCGGCTCCGGTGCGGGTAGTGGAAGAAGCCACCGTAGGGCCCTCACTGGGCAAGGAATCCATACAGCAGGGCTTAAACTCTATGCTCCTGGGTCTGGGCCTGGTGATTGTGTTTATGATATTGTACTACCGCAGCAGTGGGGTAGTGGCCAATATTGCGCTTTCCTGAATATCTTTTGATTATCGGGATGCTGGCCCAAATCAATGCCGTGCTGACCTTGCCCGGTATTG
>JAAUUB010000303.1 GCA_012031215.1 Microscillaceae bacterium
TCTATAAAATTTAAAAATGCTTCTGCGCTTTTGATTAAATCATTTTCCCTTAAGAATTGGATTTCCAATTTATATATTATAATTTCCGGATTATTTTTGCAAAAAACTTCGCTATCAATTTCTTCAATAAAATTGAAGAAATCATTTTCAGAAGCATAGTTTTTCACAATTCTGCCATAAAAAAACAAAAATTATAAACCCTTGCTTTATTTTGAAAATCAAGCAATGATATTTCATCTTTATCAAGTTGATTATCAAACGCATGTATTTGATTTGACCTTACTGTAACTAAACTATCAAATAGCGCTTTAACCCCATTGGGGTTATCTTGTTCAAATATTAGCTGGCCATATTTTGCAAAAACAGCGTTGGTAGATGTATGAAGATAATTTACTAAAGAATCAGCAGTACTTTGTCTTGAATAAATTACCGCAGAATCTAATGAAATGAATTTTTTAGCCCCTGGTCTTAAAATTGTTAAACTTGAAATATCTGTATTTTTTATAACAAACTTCGCCGTTGTGATTTCCTCAATAGAAAAACGAAATTCAATTTTGAGTTTGTTAAGTGGCACCTTAGCTAAAATTTCTTCCTCTGAAGCCGATAAAACAAACAAAGAATCATAATCAGTATGATTACTTACAATTTCAATAGTAAATTCATTATTTGTCTTGAACTTGACAGAGGATAAACAAACACAAAAAATGAGGACATAAAAGAAATTCATAATAGAATACTTTAAGTGTAAAGAATGATTTTCAATTTGATACAAAATAAAACGGCAAGCCGTTTTATCAGGTCTTTTGCTTCTTTTTGCGGGCTGCCGGAAAGAGAATATTATTAAGAATCAGCCGATAACCCGGCGAATTGGGATGCAGATGGAGGTCGGTTGGGTCTTCGCCCACGAAGTGCTGGTAGTCTTCGGGGTCGTGGCCGCCATAGAAAGTCCAGGTGCCTTTGCCGGAGGTTCCGTGAATATAGCGGGCTTCGTCTATTTTCTTGGTTTCGCCCATAATGACGACATCGGCCTTAATCATGCTTTTTTTGAAGGCCGTCGTTTGGCCCATAAATCCTTTGATGGTATTGGTGTGGCTTTGGGTGAGCATCGTAGGGATGGGGTCCCATTTGGCCGAGAACTCAAAAAGTGTAAAGAAATCATTGTCTTCGCGCAGGCCCCGCTCGAGCTGTTGGTTATCAATATTAGAGTATTCGTAGTCGTAAGGATTGCGATTGAGGGTGAAGTTTTGAAAGGCAAAGGTTTTGTTAAATCAATCTTTGCTGGGCATCAGCGTCGGCGGGGTCGCCATCAAACATACTTTCGCATATATCCACGCCTTCGGCAGCAAGGGCAATGTCGTAGGTATCGGCGGCGGAGCACATCGCAAAGAGAAAGCCCCCCCGCATTGCAGTAGTCCCGGATTTTTTTTACGACGGCCAGTTTTAGCTGCGATACTTTTTCAAAACCCAATCGGCGGGCGGTAGCTTCAAATTCCTTTTGCTGCTCAATATACCAGGGGTGGTTGCGGTAGTGGGCATAAAACTTTCCGTATTGCCCCGTAAAATCTTCGTGGTGGAGGTGAAGCCAGTCATATTTGCTCAGTTCGTCTTTCATGACTTCATCATCAAAAATTATGTCATAGGGGATTTCGGCATAGGTCAGCACCAGTGTTACGGCATCGTCCCAGGGTTGTTTGGATTTGGGTGAATAGACCGCAATTTTGGGGGCTTTGTCCAGGCGCATAGCATCCATATTCATTTCCGGGTGGCTGATTTGTTCCAGAATGCCGCTGGCCTGGGCATCGGAGATGACCTGATAGCTAATCCCCCGGATAACCAGTTCTTCTTCAAAAGGCTGGGCATATTTACACATAAAGCTCCCTCCCCGGTAGTTGAGCAGCCAGTCAATCTCCGTATTGCGCTCTAAAATCCAATAAGCAATACCATAGGCTTTGAGGTGGTTTTTTTGGGATTCGTCCATGGGAATAAGAATGTAGGAAGCCCATACATTGAGGCTCCACCCCAGGGTAAACACCCCCAGCAGTACAATTTTTTTGAAATGCGTCATCCAAGTACCTGTTTATCTTGATTGTAGGAATATAACCAAATATAAGCAAAAAAGTCGGCAAAAAGCAAGTTTAAGGGCCAAGATTGCCTCTCTTTTTTGCCTAAACGAAAAAAGTGCCCTCTCAGGCACTTTTCAAACAAAACAAATCAGGGAAAATACCGGGCTCAAAAAGCAAATTTATAGCCAATGTTCAGATTGAGTACGTGTTTAAACTGAGTGGCCTGCTGAAACTGTCCATCAGCCTGCTCTATCAAAATATCGTGGTCATAGATAAGCTGGGTACCAAAACTGGTGGTGATGAATTTGTTGACTTTAAAGACCAGCAGTGTTTCCCAGTTGACATCCATCCGGCCCAGGGTTTCATAATTGGCAAAGAGGTTAAATACTGATTTGAAGCTTACATTTTCGAGGGGGCTTATCTCGAAAACCAGGTTAAAATTGGCCCCCAGCTCGGCCCGGACATTATTGCCCGGCGCTACGCCAAAGGCCCCTGCATTGGCCAGCGAATCTTCCAGCACAATTGTAAACTTGCCCATGGCCGGAGAAAAGTTGAGATTAAAATACTTGTCCTTGTATTGCAAGCCCGTACTTACGTTGAAATAGCCCGGCGATAAAAATTCTGAAAGGCGCAGGGCTTCAAATTCGCGCCCGTTGGCATCCAGGGCATAGCTAAATCCGGGGGCAAACTGAGAGCGAAACTCGAGCCCCCCCGTTACACTCCAGCGGGGCGAAAACTTATAGCCATATCGGGTGCCGAGTATCAGTTGGTCATCGGTTTTTTTGAAAAGTGCCTCATTGCCGCCTACCCGGGCCAAGCCAAAAGCGGCATTGAGGTAGCTCTCCCAAATACTTTGCTCGGTTTCGCGCAGGGCTTTTCCATCCAGCAAAAGTCCCAGAGAAATGGCATCATCGCCCCCGCCGGCCCAATTGCTCAGCCCTACATTGGAAAAACTGGCGTTGGCGGCTCCGGAAATTTTCCAGGGGGAGGGCGGCAAACTATCGGTGGGGCTTTCCTGGGCCAGGGAAATCCGGTGATGAAAGCCTAAAAAAGACAATAGGCAGTGTTTTTGTGTCATAAGCGTTTTTTTTTAGCAAAGTAAAGGGGTTTTTTAGGATTTGCCTGTCTCTATTTTATTTTCCTCT
This sequence comes from Microscillaceae bacterium, assembly GCA_012031215.1. GTDB lineage: Bacteria > Bacteroidota > Bacteroidia > Cytophagales > Microscillaceae > JAAUUB01. The sequence continues at coordinate 3,209 of JAAUUB010000303.1, forward strand.
TC
>JAAUUB010000304.1 GCA_012031215.1 Microscillaceae bacterium
CTGCAAAAACAAGAAGTTTAGTCCTTAATGAAAGGTTGGATAGCTTTTTTGCCACTTTCCGAAATAACCAAAAAAATACGAGTCCGGGGTTTAGATGCTGAACATCCAATTGATACAAAGGGGCTTGCAGCATGGCCACTTTTTGTGTGAAGAGGTATTGGCCCACGGCATTCACGATGGATAGAAATACCTCTTTGCCTTGCAGCTGAGATAAATCTATGGACATACGTTCTTGAACAGGATTAGGAAAAACACTAAAGATGTTATCTGGTAAACTTGGGAAGAGACTCAAAGGCGTACCGGTTCCTACTCCACTGACATTGATTGTATTATTCCCAGTTGTTTGGTTTCCATTTACGGTAATAATGTCATTGATTTCATTATTATCCACTGGTGTGAAAGTGATAATTACATTCTGGGTAATGCCTGAGATAATATTTCCGCCATTCCAATTACTTGTGAAGTTTTCTGGCAAAACAATGGAACTTATGTTCAAAGTCTGGTTTCCCAGATTGCGAATACTTAAAATGGCCGTTTTACTTTGGCCAATTTCCACCTCGCCAAAGGCCAGATTACCACTCAGGGATAACACCCGGGTTGTGCCTTTTCCTGTAATATCAATCGTATTGGGCCCCTCCGTACGGTTACTGCTGATATTTACTACTCCGTTATAATCCTGAGGGGCGGTGGGTGCAAAAGTTACAAGAATTTCCTGAGTTCCTCCGGCAGGTATTTGGCCTTCATCCCAATTGAGGGTATATCCTGCGGGGGCAGTAATTGAAAAGATTGTGAGTGTTGCATCGCCCAGATTAGAAATTGTGAATGATTTTGTGGATTGCTGGTTTACGTCAATATTACCAAAAGCAAGCGTTCCTGACAAAGATATAATTCTAGTGCCAGGCTCCACCGTTGATAGTGCCTGTTGAACCGCTTCAAAGGCATTTACACGACCATACCCCATTAACTCATTCCAGGTCCCATAAGGATAGCCATTCGTATTTGCATATTGTGTAGATCCGCGTTTATCGCAGGTTGAAAGTAGGATTTCAGTAAGTTGCCTTTCATCAAGATTTGGATTCACTGAGGCAATCAGTCCTACTATTCCGGCTGCCACAGGGCAAGCGGCCGAAGTTCCATTGAAAAACGTATAATTATTACTACTTGCAAAGCCATTATAGCCACTTTCACCCGAGTTGTCTATGGTCAGGGTACTTACGCCCGGAGCCACCACATCAGTAGAATCGCCATAATTTGAAAAATCGGCTTTTTCATCATTTGAAGAACTTGCTCCAACGCCCACCACAAAAGGATAATAACAGGGATAAACTTCATTATTCAATTCCCCGCTGTTTCCTGTGGAAGCCAAGATGACCGCGCCAAGACCTCCTCGAGTCTGAGTCCGCATCGCTTCATAGCTGATTGCTCTTGCAGGATCACTGCCCCCACTATAACTATTGCTTACCGCAACTACCCCTTCAAGTGCAATTAAATGCGAGGCCGCACGGGCAATGATTTCACTTGACGTGCTAAAAGAGCCACTTTCTTCCTGATTGAATCCTATTCGGATTGGGCAAACTTTTATATTAAAGCCTACACTTGCGACCCCAAGGCCATTATCAGTAGCCCCAGCCACTAGTCCTGCACAGGGGGTTCCGTGGCTTTCGAAATCAACAATCGGAGAAGGATTATTATTATCATTTACCGCATCATAAGGACTTGACAGCTTTCCCACAAAATCTGGATGGTTCACATCATATCCATCCCCATCCAAAACCCCTACTACAATACTACTGCTTCCCGTTGTCAATTCCCAAGCTTCTGGAGCATCTATATCTGCATCACTGATTTGATTAAGAAACCACTGAGAATTTAAAAAAGAATCATTTGGTAGATAATGATTTTTCATCTGCGAGATAAAATTTGGCTGGGCAAGGAAGACCCCTGGTACATTTTGTGAAAGCGTAATCCCCAGTTCAAATAGATTATGATGTCCTTTCGGCAACCGAACGACCCAAGCACGGTCTTTCCCAAGGTTTAATTCTCCTTCCCATTGAGAACCTGATTGAATAATGAAAGATGATAATAGCGCTAAATCTGTAAAATCATTGAAATATATCAAGACCTTGCCATCCGCATATACTTTACTTCCGAACTGACTATACGCTGGATATGCTGCAAGCACAGAAGGGTAAGAATTAATTTTATCCAGTATTTCCCTGCTTTGCTGTTTCCCTACATCATTGAGAAGCAGCTTAATATAGAAATCCCCCCCCTTTATAATTGACTCAGGCATTATTGGTTTTGCTAGATAACTCGAGAAGGAGTGATTTATCTCTGTCAATAATCCAGGCAAAGGTTTTTCCTTAAAGGTTATGAAAATCTCCGAAGCTTCTGTATCTACTTCAATTTTTTTCTCGTGAAAATAGTACACACCTTTAGTCTTGTCCTGTGCCGAAGCATAAAAAAGAATGTTGGATGCATTGAATACAACAAACAACAAAAAATTTAAATATTTCATTTGTTTCATTTTTACAGAGGGTTTAAGTAAACAATTGGGAAAGGTTTTTCAGTTTAAATAACAGGCTTTGTATGTTCCTGTTCAATTATCCTATCCAAAAATACATCTTTTTTACTTTTCCTCAAAATTATTGTATAAGATGCAGGAAATTTCATCAAGGCGTAGCGTGTATTGTAATAAGAATATAATTTGTTTTTTTTATTTCAAGATTTGATTTATCTTTGGGCACAAACCTTAAACAGTAACGATATATGATGAAAAATTATCTTTCTTTTGTTGTTTTGGCGGGAATGCTCCTTCTTTCCTCTTGCAATGATGAAGATGAAGTAAGAACCGTTCCAAATGGAGGTCCCATTGGTGCTTATGTGACGGCAAAAGCAAATCTCAGCACCCTTGAATCAGCCCTTGCTCGCACAGGTCTGTTAAACACATTGAACGAATCAGGTGCTTCTTTCACCCTGTATGCCCCTAGCGACCTTGCCTTTGAAAATGCAGGAATAAACCTGGGCAGTTTATCAGATGCCGAATTAGAACAAATTCTTCTCTATCACGTGGTTTTAGGCGATGAAAACACGATACAAGCCAGAACCGGAGTTAGAGAAACCGCAAACGGGCAAGTATTGACTGTGGTAAACAATGGCCAAACGCTTACCCTCAATGGCACAGCCCAAA
>JAAUUB010000096.1 GCA_012031215.1 Microscillaceae bacterium
GAGGCAAACTCACCTTGCCAGAGATTGCCGAAGATTTTGAAGTAAACCTGGATTTTGTGCTGAAAGTGAAAAATGGAGAATTGGCATAGGCATTTTTGTGTGGCTAGAAGTGCCCTTTCCGAATCCCAGCCCCAAACCCTAAAAGATATGGCCATTGTGTATGACATTGAAAAAGACCCCCTCTATCAGGAAGGGGCGCAAAAAGGACTCGGAAAAGGTGAACTCCGCAAAACCATCCTGGGCATCCAAAAGGCCTTAAAAAAGGGGCAAACCCATTCACTCCCCAAAGCCCTGGCAATCATTCATTTGACTAAGAAATCTTCTGGATTACGCCTATAACTTAAAAAAGTGTCGCTTGATTTGCCGATTCTGCATACCATTTGTATTTTCTCTGGTTCCTGAATGCCGTGTAACTGATTAAATCTCCTGGCCAATGCCTGCATTTCTTCATATTCCTGCAAAACCTGGCTTAGCGGATGAAGATACACCTCTTTGGCACTGCAAGCCAATTGCAGGCGCAGGTAATCTCTGCCTGATTCTAGCCAGTCTGTGTAGCCATTCTGGGCGCTTTTGAGTAAAAGAAGTGCAGGAGTGTTTTGGAGGGCTTCTCGAAAATCTTGTAGATAGGATGCGGCCGATTTTTGACTGTGCCATTTTTCCGGCTTCTTCCCTTTTAGATACCACTCGGCCAACATCCGGGAAATACCCGTTTTTCCACCTCCTCTGAGATTGATGCCATCTTTGGTGCTTATGATGAGGGCATCATTCTCTCTAAACCATTTACGGCTTTCTTCGTGCTTGTCATAAAGCTGGGTTTCTAAGGCCATGGCTTCAATAAAAATGGGCAGGTTTTGTTGAAGTTGTACTTCCTCCTGCATAAAAATCGGGATTGTCTGCCGGAGGCCCGCCAGCTCTAACAGGGCTTCGATTTCTGACTCCGAAAATTTTTCCTTCTGATACGCTTTTCTATTGGTTTTTCGAGATAGAATAAATGGATGCAAGGCTTCCGGCTAGGGGGGGGATTGCGGACGAAGTTGAATAAGGGCAATGGGCTTGTGGCCTATCTCCTGGCGAGCTGATAGTGCCCTTCCGGGAAATAATGTACGGCGGTGGCATATCCCAGGGATGCCATTCCAATCTTCAGGCTCTCGATAAAACAGCCACAGCCAACACAGCCAATATGAATTTGCCGGGTATCGGGGTCTGTTTGAGGCAAAAGCCTTTGCTCATCCACATAAAAAAGCATCTCCGCTTCGTTCAGGATTTTAAACTTCCACGCCTGGGTATTGTGCGGATTAGGCGCCGCCAGGCCATACGCGATGCCTTTGTGAATGCTGATTTTATATTCTTCGGGAAGCGGCCGGGGGCTTTTTTTGCTTTTTATATCATCCTTCAAAATGGAAGAAAGGCCAAAAGCAGAGGCGCTCAAAACGACGCCAGTTGTGATAATAAAAGCTCTTCTTTTCATGGTACTATGGTTTTGGTAAAACATATCCAAAACTATGCACACGAACGAAAAGGCTTGCTTCACAAATGTTACTAAACACCTTTAGGCCTACTAATTTGGTGACGGATACGACTCAGCGATTTCGGATTGATGCCCAAATAGGCGGCAATATGATATTGAGGAACCCTTTCAATTAGTCGGGGCTTCAATTCCAGTAATTTTAAATACCGGGCTTTGGCATTTAGCTGTTGAAAGTCTTCGGTTTGCTGTGCAAATGCTACCAGGGCATTTTCAGCCAATATGCGCCCCACTCTTTCAATTTTAGGGACTTTCACATATAAATCATTCAAATCAGCTTGCCCAATGATGACTAAAAGGCTCGGCTCCAGGGCTTTGATGCCTATTTTTGAGGGCCTTTGGCTGAGTCGGCTATAATTATACGTAACCCAATCGCCTTCAAAAGCGAAATCAATGGCTTTTTCTTCTGCTTCTTCCGGAGTGAAATAATACATCAGTAATCCCTTACATAAAAGAGCTACTTGATTGCATACCTGCCCGATTTCTAAAAAATGGGCCTCCTTTTTAAGCAAAACCGTTTTAAAATGCGCCAAAACCCTTGCTTTCTCCACCTCATCAAGCTGCACAAAATGCGCAATGGAATTTATCAAAGCTTCTTTTTCGTTCATCTTTGTTTCTTTTGTCTTGCCTGTTGAGCAAATCAATTTCTCCCTCAAAGGAATCGCACCCTTCGCAGCTTATACATTGCCTCAAATAGTTATGCCATAAAACAATGAGAATTGCAAAATCCTTTTTGTAAACAACCTTTAATAATGATGCATGAATGTTTGTCTGTACTTGCGATTCCGATACAACGAAGATAAGCAAAAGAATCTAAACGGAAGCCGGGCTTCTGTGCGCTTGTCTGCCCTCTCCCGAAAGGGAAACAAGACAGCCAATCGCCAGGGCTATCTCGGGACAAGGAAAAAAAAGCCACAAATCTGCTTGGAAAGTTCTGCAATAAATTGTAAAATTTAAGATGCTTTACAATCGCTTACAAATCCTTTTTATCTCTCTTGCATTTGGTTTGTGCTTGCTTCTGAATAGTGCGCCTGCCCAGACACAAAGCTTTTTTGTGAATGATGCCGCCGACATGATTTCCAGCGAAGAGGAGCAAGTCTTGGAAGAATGGATAAAAAACTACCAAGACAGTACCTCTACCCAGATAGCCATTATTACCGTTCCTTCACTTGGGGGCAAAACCATCGCCGCCTATGCCTTGGAGCTGGCTACCCAAATGGGGGTCGGGCAAAAAAAGAAAGACAATGGCCTGCTGATTTTGCTGGCCCGCGACGAAAGGCAGGTACGACTGGAAGTAGGCTACGGGCTGGAAGCGACCCTCACCGATTTGGTGTGCCAGCGCATCATCGGTCAGGAAATGTTGCCCCTTTTTCGCAAAGGGGAGTTTGGACTGGGCCTCCAAAAGGGACTGCTAGTGGTTGCCAAGATGCTTTCGGGCGAGTTTACGGCCCAAGACCTGGAGCCGCCCAAACCCTGGCTGACCGAAAAAGAATATATTGCCCAATTGTTGAATACCAGCATCCTCCAAATCGTAATCGCCTTTATCTATCTTTTGCTGAGTTACTACTTGAAATATCCAAAATATCTCACCAATTTTTCGGGATATTTTATCCTTTTTGGTCCGCTCTATCTCTATCAATTGATTATTTCTATCATTGCACAGCATGCCGCACTTGCGAGTGTCTTTTGGGTGGAGTTGATTTTCACCGTTTTGCTTTATGGAGGCGGCCATCCAGGTTTTTATGACAGTTCTGGTGGTGGGGGAGGGTACTCGAGTTCGTCTTACTCGAGCAGCAGTTCTTCCTCATCCTACTCTAGTAGCAGTTCCTATTCTTCGGGCAGTTCCTCCTCGGGCAGTTGGGGTGGGGGAAGCTTTGGCGGCGGCGGCGCCTCGGGCAGTTGGTAAATTTTCAATATTACCTGGCTAGTTTTGATTTATGAAGATAAAAGCCTGGTAAGTTTATCACTTATGTTCCTATCCTTTTTTGGTAAAGATGAATAAACAATCTGAGGGCGTGAATAGACATTGAGATGAAACAGCATTAAGGGTATCTTTAAGCAAAAAATAGTTATATGTATCTAAGTTTTATTTGTTACCGGGAGGCAAGCTTTTATAGTTTTTCTAATAGTTTTCTAAGGTCTTTAAAAATTATATTTTCAAAGTTCCAGTAATTTTTTTTTGGAGGCCAATCCTAAGCTATTGATAGGTTCTTTTTTGGCAGCGAGGTAAGCTTGTACTTTGGCTTTTGAAAGATTTTTTTCAGCAGGTTTTTCGGGCATACATTCAAAAAAAGCTTCAATACATTTCCGTTCCTCTGCCAAGATGCTATCCAAACAAAGATTTTCTAGCGTTCCCACTGATCCTTTATAAGGCATGATGTAAATAGCTGTTTGGGGCAGTGTTTTTTCTTTCTTTGTAAACTGCCCTTGCTTTGTGGGGATGGGAAGCCCCGCTTTCTCAAGGGCATCTTGCAGACTTTTAAAGGCATTTTCAGGAGCATTTTCGCCAAAATCAGCATCGCGCACTAAGATAATTTTTTCTACTTTATCAAAACCAGAGCTGAGCTTAAGAGCATTCGTGTTTTTTCTGAAATTATCTTTTCCCTCAAAATTTTGAACTTTTACATCTTGGATAGCCAAATGCTGAAGAAAGGCCTCGAAAAAATTAACCTCATCTTTACCTTCTACCGCAATGATGGATTTATTTGCAATCACTTCCATGTTTTATCTGTATTCCCAATTCATTTCTAATATTGTACTCAAATCTTCTCCATTTATTTTTACAGCTTTATGTCCTCTTGCCCTTTTTTTTCTATTCTAAAAAGCCTCAGATTAACTTGACTATCATAGAATTCTTTGTAAGCCTGTGAATAGGCACTCACACACTCGTCAGAATGTGTTGTTGCAAAAATTTGAGTCTTATATTTTTCAGAAGCATGAAGTATAGCTTTCCAAAGTGTTTTAAGAGTAGTATAATGTAAACCATTGTCTATTTCGTCAATGAGTAAAATACCATCTTTCAAATTAGCAATATGAACCAAAATTCCAAGAATCTGATTTATCCCATCGCCCATAAGATTTATAGGCACTAGCCGCTCAAGACCAATATCACAATAAATCACGTTATGAGCTCCAAGTGATAAATCTGTGATATTTGCATCTATTTCTTGTAGTATCTCTATAATATTTCCTTTCTCTTTGGCAGAGATGACTTGGTCAAGATATTGATAAGTGCTATCAAGCTCTCCATATTTGCGTAAAAAAAATGATGCCCTAAGCAATTCTTTGTAGTTTTTTGGAATTTCAAGCACATTTCCACCATTAATAATTATGCTAGACTGGAAGTCTTTTTTTTGTTCATGTTTCCCTTTCGTACTAAATCTAAAAATGAGGCCATTAACTTGCTGGGAATTATTGTCAGTATCAGTTGTGATATTTCCGATTCTACTTTCTGTTTGTTTTGCGCTTTCTCTCAAAAGAATTTCCTTGCTTGGCTTGATATGTAGCTCGCGTTTATATTCATCAGAATCAAAGGAGGTCTTAATGCAAGGCTCGTTATTATAGTCCAGCTTATAAAAAATAAACCTAAAATCATCGGTGTATCTATGAATTAGTCCCCTAAAAAAATCAATGTTAATGGCTAGTTGAGGATTAGAAATACCACACGATAAAAAAATAGCCTCCAATACTGAACTTTTGCCCGAATTATTTTTACCAACCAATAAGTTTATTTTCTGAAAATCTTGAATTTCTAGCTTTTTAAATCCACGAAAATTTTGAATATCTATATTTTTGAGTTTCATACTTTTGTACATTTATTCGGAAGTGAAGATTCTCTGCCTTTTTTGATTTAACTTCATTCCTAATAAAGCAAAGATAAGAAATTTTTAAAAATCTCCATTCTGGTAGTAATCACTATATTCCTTATCAGCAACCTCAGTCGCAATAATTTAAGTGCGTTTTATCATTTCAAATTTACAAATAATAACTAGAAGCCTCAATGCCCTACTATTATCTGGCGGTTTGGGAGTAAATCCTCAAAAAAGCGGCGGCGCCTCGGGCAGTTGGTAAGTAGGGCTCTTGATTTACAAGGTTTTCACTTTTCGGCAGAATAAAAATAAGCCTGATCGCCTTCCCAGTCCCTGTGATACGTCCAGGCACCCGGCAGGTGTGGAGCCGCTATCCCCGCGCCAAAGGCCTGGGGGCTTTGAATGCGGCGGGCTTCATCCCAGTATCCTGCCTGGAGAAATGCCTGAAGCAGGGCCGCCCCGCCTTCTACCAGCAAAGACTGCACCCGGCGCTGGTATAAATCGTGGAGCAAAGCCGGGAGAAAATCTTCTTTAGGCAGACAGACCACTTCTGCCCCGGGTATTTGTAAAACCGGATTTTGGGTGTACACCAGGGTAGGGGTCTTTCCATCCCAGAGGTGCAAATGGGCGGGCAGGCGGCCTTGCCGGTCAACTACCACCCGCAAGGGCGAAGGGCCTTCCCAATCGCGTACGGTAAGTTGTGGATTGTCATAGAGGGCCGTGTTGGGGCCTATCAGCACCGCATCTTCTTCGGCTCGCCACTTGTGGACAAAAGTGCGGGCCAGGGCATTGCTAATCCATTTGGAGTCGTAATTGAGGCGGGCCAGGTAGCCATCGGCAGTTTCGGCCCATTTCAGAATAATGTAAGGTCTTTGTTTTTCAAAAAAGTAAAAAAGCGGCGGTTGAGCTTGCGGCCTTCGGCTTCTTCCAGGCCTTGCACCAGGTCTATTCCGGCGGCTTGCAGGCGAGCCAGCCCTTTTCCGGCCACCAGCGGATTAGGGTCGGTATTGGCCACCACTACCCGCTTCACCCCTTCGCGAATGAGTCGGTCGGCACAAGGGGGCGTTTTTCCAAAATGGGCACAGGGCTCCAGGTTGACATAGACCGTGGCTTCGGGAAGCAAGCCGGGATTCTGCACCTGCTCCAGGGCCTTCACTTCGGCGTGGGCGGCTCCATAGCCTTGGTGCCAGCCTTCGCCAATGATTTGACCCTGGTGCACAATCACACAGCCCACCATCGGATTGGGACTCACCCGCCCTTGCCCCAGCAGGGCCAGTTCGAGGGCGCGCTGCATCCAGATGTTTTCCTTTTCCTCAAGCTTTATTTTTTCCATATTCCCACACCAGGTCAGGGCTTATTCATATCGGAGGGCTTCTACCGGATTGGTCAGGCTGGCACGAATGGCCTGATAGCTCACCGTGAGCAAGGCAATCAGCATGGCCAAGAAACCCGCGCCCACAAACACCCAAACACTCAGCTCCACGTGGTATTTGTAGGTATCCAGCCAGCGATGCATCAGGAAGTAGCTCACCACCGAGGCCAGAACAAAAGCAATCAGCACCAGCAGCAGAAAACCCCGCGAAAGCAAACCTACAATGTTTTGCAAGCTGGCCCCCAGTACCTTGCGAATTCCGATTTCTCTGGTGCGCTGACTGGCTGTGTAGGCGGCCAGGCCATACAAACCCAGGCAGGAAATGATGATGGTCAGAACAGAAGAGGCGGTGGCCAAAGTGCCGACGATGTTTTCGGTTTTAAACTTATCATTATAATCTTTATCTACGAAGTAGTATTCGAAGGGATAATAAGGATTAAATTTCTTGAAAATGGCTTCGGCCTTGCGGAGGTTCTGCTGGGTAGGCTGTTTGTCGTTGAAGCGCATCGTAATGACATTGGCCCACGTGTCGCCCCGCACAAACATCGGGGCGGTGGGGTTCATAAGGCGAGCCCCAGATAAAGTCCTCAAAAATCCCCACAATCTTATAATCTACCCCTTCATATTTGATTTTTTCGCCTACTACATTGGGCAGTTTCATTACACGGGCGGCCGATTCATTGATAATGCAGGCGGCGGTATCCGTCTTGAATTTGCGCACATCTATATCCCGGCCCTCTACCAGTTTTACCTGCATTGTTTTTACAAAAATCTTCCTTGCAAATCAATTGGTCAAAATAATGCGCTCCTCCGGTTTTGCCTTTCCATTCCAGACCCCAGGAATTGCTATAGGCGCGGGAGATGGGCGCATTGGTTTTGCAGACCGCCGTGGCGATATTTTGATTGAGTAATTCGGCTTTGATAAGGTCATATTTTTCGTCAATATCACCCATAAAAAAGTGAAACACCAGGTTTTCCTGGTTATAACCCCGGTCGCGGGTTTGGGCATGGCGGATTTGGTGGTAAATTACGATAGTGCTGATGATTAAGCCAATAGAGAAAGAAAACTGCACAACTACCAGCAGCTTGCGGGCCGACAAGGTGGTGCGAATGGTCCTGAAGGTGCCTTTGAGCACAGGATAGGCTGAAAAGAAGAGAGGTAAAAAGCCGGATAGCTACCCGCCAGTGCCCCCGTTACAATCAAAAACACCAGGGCCGCCAGCCAATGTAATCCATTGCCAAATTGAATATAGAGGTTTTTACCCGTCAGTTCATTGAACCAGGGCAGCGACAGCTCGGCAAAAACCACCCCCAGCAGCAGGGCAAAGAGAGTAATGAGCAGCGATTCGCCCAAAAACTGCCCCATCAAATCTATCCGCGTAGCACCCATCACTTTACGAAGGCCTACTTCCTTGACCCGCTTTTCGGAGCGGGCCGTGGCCAGGTTCATAAAATTGATGCAGGCAATCAATACCACCAGGGCGGCAATAATGCCAAACATCCGCACGTATTCTATTCTTCCACCCGCTTCCTGGCCATTTTCAAATTTTGAATAAAGGTGGCGACGGGAAAGAGCGTGCAAAAACACTTCGGATTGTTCTTTTTCGTCCGAATTGCGGATGGTGATGTCTTTTATCTTGGCATTGAGGCTGGCCAGAGAAGTATTGGGCGCGATTTCTACCAGCGTTCGGTAGCTGTTATTGCCCCAGTAGGCATAATCCTGGCCTATTTTCTGGAGGTAGGACCAGGACAGCACAAAATCAAACTCAAAAAGGGTGTTCTTGGGCAAATCCCGGATGATGCCATTGACCACAAAGTTGTCCCGATTTTCTACCCGAATGACCTTGCTCATCGCATTGGCCTTGCCAAAAAGCCGCCGGGCCAAAGATTCGGTGATCACAATGTGGTTGATTTGGTTCAGGGCAGTGGCCGGATTTCCTTGCAAAAAATCAAAATCAAACATCCGAAAAAAGGTAGAGTCAACGAAGGTGCCGGGCACATGCAGGCTCTTTTTGCCCACGCGGAGCAATTGAGGACTGGTCCAGTCCAGGCGGCTTGTCTGTACTATTTCAGGATATTCTTTTTTGAGCTGAGGGCCCAGCAGCGAAGGCGTTACATCCCAACACGCAATTTTGCCATCCACTAAATTCCGGTTCCAGGCCATGTAGAGCCGGTCCTTTTTAGCATAAAAATTATCAAAAGCCAGTTCGTCCTGTATCCAGAGCAAAATCAGCATCGCCGTGGCCAGGCCCACCGCCAGGCCAAAAATATTGATGAAACTGAAGGCTTTGTTGCGCCAAAGATTGCGCAGGGTAATTTTGAGATAATTTTGCAGCATCGCCTTTTCAATTTGGATATAGAAATGATTAGCCATTTGCAAAGCACGGTCCCAATCAGGAATTTCCTGTAAATCAGGGCTTTATGGCTTCTCAATAAAGGCCTAAGTGTTCGCCAGCGGGCAAAGCCAGCCAATAAAATGGTCAAAAACGCACACCCATTGACTATATCCCGGACTTTTTGGAAGGAAAGCACTAAACGCTTACAAAGATGTTATTTTTACAGGCCTTTTGCAACCGGGAGGAACCATCTTTTATGAAGTTTTAAAACGTCTTTTTTGCGAAAATTCAATCTTTCTTCAGACATTCCTCTCACTTTTTCTTCCAATCAGGAAAATATCTTCTGTTTGCGCGGTTATTTCGCTTATATTTATTCCTTGTTTTATGCAATTGCAGGAATATGCTTTCTTTAATGCGCACAAACTCCGGCATCCGGTTGCCAATATTATGGGCCTGACTCACCTCATCAAAGTAGAAACAAACCCGGAAGAACAACAGGTTTTATTGAATTATCTCGATAAATCGGTGGAAGAGCTGGACAAAGTAGTGCATCAAATCCAGCACATCGTGGCAGAACCGGAAAAAGAGTATTAAAGCTGTCTCTGGCAAGGCCCCGGGGGTTTTTTGTCGCTCTTATATCGTACAAATAAGGCCCCTTGCCACCTGCCCCCACCAACCGTGGGCGAGGGGCAAAGCAGTCAAGAAAGCCCTTTGCACATAAGCGCAAAAACACAAAGGCCTAGTTCACCAGTTCGGCTTCCGAAAATGATAATACGCCGCGCAAGCACCTTCCGAAGAAACCATGGGTGCGCCCAAAGGATGCACCGGAGTACACTGACGGGCAAACTGACTGCATTCGTGGGGTTTTTTCAGACCTTTCAAGACCTGACCAGCAATACAATCCGGGCACTCCCGGGCTGGGGGCAGGTTGACCGAAAATTTCTGGAGCGCATCAAACTCGGCCATCTCGGGCCGCACCGCATAGCCACTTTTGGGGATGAGGCCGATGCCCCGCCATTCCCGGTCGCTCACCTCAAAGACTTGCTCAATCACCTTTTGGGCCTCCGGATTTCCTTCTGGCTTCACCACACGGCTGTATTGATTCTCGAGTTGATAAATTCCTTTTTCCAATTGTTGGATGGTCATCAGAATGCCCTGCAAGAGGTCAATGGGTTCAAATCCGCTTACTACTATGGGCAGCTTATAGCGTGCTACCAGGGGTTCATATTCGGACAGGCCCATCACGGTGCAGACGTGCCCGGCCGCCAGGAAAGCCTGGATGATGTTTTCGGGGTCTTGAATCACGGCTTCCATCGCCGGAGGAACCAGCACCTGAGAGGCCAGAATGGCATAGTTTTTTAGTCCTTTCCGCTGCGCGTGCAAGACCGAGAGTGCATTGGCCGGGGCCGTTGTCTCAAAGCCCACCGCAAAAAACACTACCTGTCGGTGAGGATGCGCCTCGGCCAGTTGCACGGCCTCCAGAGGGGAATACAAGATACGCACATCAGCGCCCTCGGCTTTGGCCTCCAGCAGGCTTTTTTCGGAACCCGGCACCCGAAGCATATCTCCAAACGAGCAAAGAATGACTTCTTTCTCCAGGGCCAGGTGCACGGCCTTGTCTATGAGGTGGAGGGGGGTTACACACACCGGGCAGCCCGGGCCGTGTACCATCCGAATCTGGTCGGGCAAAAGGCTTAAAATGCCGTTCTTGACCAGACCGTGGGTTTGCCCCCCGCATACTTCCATCAGGGTCCAGGCTTGGGTAGTTCGTTTATGGATTTCTTCCAGATATTGCTGGGCCAGGGCCGGATTTCGGTACTCATGCAAAAATTTCATGCGCGTTGGTTTTTTAAAGGTTATACAAACAGACTGGAGGCCAAGGCAGGCCTAGTCCTGGCCCCTATGTTCTTTGGGAGGCATCAGTTCCTCGAGCTCGCCAATCCCTTCCAGATAAGAAAAAGTTTTCTGGGCTTCTTCCTCGTCTATGATGCTGATGGCGACCCCCACGTGCACCAGTACATAATCGCCTGCTTTGGCCTGGGGCACCATCTCCAGGCTGGCCTCTTTGCGAATGCCGCCAAATACGACTTTGGCCATCCGCACCAGGCCTCCGTATTGATGCTCAATAGATTCAATTTTACCAGGAATGGCTAAACACATATTGTTAAGAAAGTTGATGGTCTTCTGCCCCAGTCAGAAAACCCTGTTTTCAATGCCCGACTGGGTTCGGGTGGATAATTGGGCACAAGCCCATTGCCCCAGACTGATACATTCGTCATTGGGGGGAAAGCTGCTTGTGAAAATACAAATTATAATGAGAAGATAAATATTTTTTTTATCAGGTCCAGCAGCAAACTATTCTGAAACACCCCGCCACTGAAAGCCAGGTGGCTTACCTGATGCCGGGCGGCGGTCTGGGCCATCAGCTCGAGCAGGGCGCAATGAAAGCGGGCCGCAATCCAGGTTTTGTCTTTTCCCGCCTCACAATCTTTGGCTACTTGGGCAAAGAGAAAAGTTGCCACATTGTCGGGCGGGCTGGCCTCGGCCAGGTAGGCAGGGATGCGTCGGAAGCCATTTTTTTTGAAATAGTCGCGGGCGCATACTTCCAGGTAGAGGGCCGCCTCGCCTTCATAGCTTTGGAAATCGGCCAGGCCCAGCCGCGAAGCAACCGCATCAAAAAGCCGCCCCATGGAGCGGCAACGCAAGGGGGCTTTGCGCACCAGTTGGGTATAGGCCTGCCATTCGGAAGGGCTAAACTTGGTGGCCAGCGAGGCGCAGAGCGCCGGGTTTTCCTGGCTCAGGGCAAAAGCTGCCAGGCGCGGCTCCCGGCTCATTTTATCGCCCAAAAAATGAGGAAACTCGCCAATATGCGCCAGATGATGCATTTTTCCTTCTTCAAAAAGATAAAATTCTCCCCCCCAAACTTGGCCGTCGGTCCCATAGCCGGTGCCATCCCAAATCAGGCCCAGCACCTTTTCCGGGCGGCTGAGCAATGATTTTCGGCCAGTACGGCCCCAAAATGCGCCTCGTGGTGCAGAATCGCCCGGCAGGGAATCCCCTGGCTTTGGGCAAAGGCCTCGGCCCATGCTGAATTGGGATAGCCCGGATGGGCATCGCGCAGCACAAGCTGGGGCCGGGCCTGCAAAACCTGGCAAAGGCGGTGAAGCACCGTTTCAAAACGCGCCTGGGTATCATAGCTTTGCAAATCGCCCAGATACTGGCTCACATACAATTGGCCCTGGTGCTGCAAGGTAAACGTGCTTTTGAGCATAGCCCCTACGGCCAGTACCGAAGCCCCCGGCTCAAGCGGGCCATCATATAAAAAGGTGGGCGCATAGCCTCGGGCCCTTCTCAGGAAAACGGGCTGGGCCTCAAAATCACTGATTTGCAAAACCGAATCATCCTGCGGAAAAACAATTGCCCGGTTATGGCTCAGCACCCAGTCGGCCAGACGGCGGAGGTGGGTTTGGGCAATGGCATCTTCATAAACAAGGGGCGATTGAGAGAGATTGGCACTGGTGGCCACCAGCGGCTTGCCTAGTTCGCGTCCCAGCCAGGCCAGCAAGGGGGCATAGGGCCGCATCACCCCGATTTTATCCAAAGAAGGCGCAATTTCGGCCTGGGCCAAAGAATGGGCCGGGGCCAGGGGCAACAAAACAATGGGGGCCGCCGCCGATTGCAAATGCGCCCAGGCCAGGTCTGACACCACCAGCTCGCGGCGGAGGGCTTCTTCATCGGCATAGAGCACTGCAAAGGGTTTGTGAGGCCGGTTTTTTCGCTGGCGCAAGGTGCGGATGGTTTCCGCCGAGGTGGCATCGGCCAGCAAAAGATAGCCCCCTATGCCTTTGAGGGCCACGATTTGTCCGGCCCGCAACTGCCCAACCACAAAATCTAACAAGGTCTGTGGCGTGGCGAAGGACTTTTCTTCGCCCTGGGAGTCAAAAAGCCGCATGGTCAGGCCACAGTCAGCACAGGAATTGGTTTGGGAAAAATAGCGGCGGTCTTGTAAATTTTGGTATTCCTGGGTGCAGGTCGGGCACTGGGCGAAGGCTTGCATGGCGGTGTGGGGGCGGTCGTAGGGCAATTGCTCTAAAATGGAATAGCGCGGCCCACATTGGGTGCAGGTCAGGAACACATAACCGTAGCGACGGTTGTGGATTTCAAAAAGCTCGGCTTCGCATTGCTGGCAAAGGGCAAAATCAGGGCTGATGAGCAGATTGGGGGTTCCTTCGGAGGCACTTTCTATGATTTTAAAGTCTTCAAAACATTGATAATCAATGATTTGGAAAGTGTGTTGCGTGATTCGGGCCTGGGCAGGGGCTTTGCTAAGGAGCAATTCGTAAAAATGGCGGGCTTCCTCAGGGCAGGCATTTAGCACCACTTTGAGGCCCTCGAGCGTATTGCTGACCCAGCCCGTCAGCCCAAGCCGATGCGCCAGTTGATAGACGAAAGGCCGAAAGCCCACGCCCTGCACCTGCCCCCGCAATTGTATCAGATAGGTAAGTGGGGCTACGTCTGTCTGGGGCATCGGCATAGAGGCCTCCTCCGGGGCATTGAGGGCGGAGCCAGGCACGGGCAGAAGACCCGAATGTGGGGGGGAGGGGGCATGGGCTTCTTAAATGTTACAAATTTTGCTTATCTATCCGGCAAAGCAGGCTAATACCCGACATGCTTGACAAATAAAAGGATTTATTTAGAAATTTTGTAGTTTTTGGGAGATAAAAAGATGCTTTTTTTTGCTGGAGGGCCCTGGGCTAATAAAATCAGGCTTAATTGGCCGAAGCCGAGAGTGAGCTAATGAAAAGATATTTTGCTGGCCAGACAATACGGATTCTTCAACAAAACAATCGGATAGGCACAAGCCCAAAAAAGCCAGAAGCAAGCAGAGGTTTGCTTTCAAATATTCTTTCTATCTTGCCGAATGTTTTTGTCTGATGAAAATCTCCATAAATCCCTGTCAAGGCCTTTAAAAAAAACATGAAAAACGTAGTTCCTCAGAAAGAAACCCAGGCACATGCTGAACATTTATCAGAACACTTTAAAAATAATGAGGAGATACAGCCCCAGGCATTTGGCAACCCTTTTCTGTTTTCCGGAGCAGAAGCCAATCCATTTATTCATTCCGCCCAGGCAAAGTTTAACCCCTATTTTGCCGATAATAAAAAGAAGGCCAACCCCTTTTTGCACAATGAGCACGAAAAATCCAAGCCCCAGACTTCAAATGAAGTAAATCAGGCCTTGGTTCAAAGAAAAGTATTGCTAAAAGGTAAAGAATATACCGGAACCGATGTGGCTGATGAGATGAAGAATGATGAGTTTATTAGAAATTATGGTGGTGAAAAACAACTTAAAAATCACTTAATAGACAAAAAACAAACATCGGTCGGGCTTATCAAATCATTAGCCCTCTGGTATCGCATTCCGTATCTATCGCGCAGCAGTAAGCAGTTTTTTGTATTGGGGGAATCTCATGCGGGGGTTACCGGCCCCATGATTCATAAAGAAAGTAATGTCAAGAAGCCTCTTTTATATGAAGCCACGAGCGGCTGGAATATTGAGGAATTTGATAATCACCTGAATAAGCCAGTGCCTACAAATGGAACAGTGGGGCTGGATGAAAATTCTTCCAAATTGTATCGCGCCATTGAGGCGTTTAATCCTGCCAGCCTGAATACTACTTCATCTTCTAAGGCTCCGGTAAAAGCACAAAAGATTCCCAACATTCCCCAAGGCGAAGATTATACCCGGGAAACCAAACGGGGCACCTATAAGCTTGTGGTGAAAGGAGAGGACGGCAGCCCTGAGTTTTGGGAACCAAAGGATAAGACTGCGGTAGTAAACAATACTTATAATACCAATAACCAGGCTTTGGAGGCAATCAAAGGGCTTTGGTCTAAGGTTTTTACAAATGCTGAAACTGAGGACTATAAAAAGAGTAATCATTCCGCAATATTGATGGCCACGGATATTGATGCGCTGAAATTTACTTATGATTATCGTAGAGCAAATAGGGGAGACGTGCTCCCAAAATTTTTAGAGGGATTAAAACAGCAATTATTGGCCATAATAAAATTAAAAGTGGAATCACAGTACCAGAAATTTTCAGGAAACCAGAAGGATGTCGTGAAATCTCACGATGATGCTTCTTTTAAAAATCCGCTTAGTCCAGGCAACTATGCCGACAACTATCGTAATGAATATATCTATGCGGCAATTAAAAAGGCAGCCGCAGGCAGGCAGTACTCCTTCGCGGCAATGGGGAATAACCATCTAAAAGCCTTGAAGGATAGATTGGACATAGATAAGATCCCTTACATCACTATGGAGGATTTTTATGACAAATATGCAAAAGTAGCCATTGACTTGAATAAAAAATAAGCCGATACAAGCTCCAGCCCGCTGGCCTTCTCCGCTGGCTTCCCTACTTCTTCCAGCCCGGAGAGAAGTGTATAAGTTGCTGAAAGCCAGTAGTCTTATGAAATGTCCACCACTTGTCCACCCTTCAAATTTCCGTTTTTTTTTCCGCAGCGTAATATCACCAAAGTTTTTATCACCCAAACCCCAAACTACTTTGGTTATGAAAAAAAATCTCTGTTGCGTAGTACTTTCCTTTTTTTTGCTGGGACTTCTTCCCGAGGCAAAGGCACAAATTAATCTTGGGAAAATAAAAGAAAAAGTGGGCGGAAAAAAAGAAGAGGTCAAGCAAAAAACACCGGCTACAACACCCAGTGCTACTGAAACCCCCGCCCCGCCCACCAGTCGGCTTAGTGAACTAAAGGCCCTGCGCGCCCAACTGGAAGCCGAGAACAAGTTCAAAGTAAACCTATATCTCGACAATGAATGGACCCGCGAAGAGTATCCCGGTGGGGTGCTTAGTTTCACCAATGACTACGCCAAGCCTGCGGAAGACATACTAGAATTTGGGGGCAAAGATTTTATCTACGCCCGCCTCAAACTGCCCAAAAAACTGACCGAATACCTGGACAAAAACAATCTCTCTAACCTGATATATTACCGGGTTAAAAACACCTTAAAGGTATATAATGAATATGGTGAAAGCGAAGACCACATGCAAACCTCTGTCTTAGAGCAGTTTGAATATGCATACAATACCGATGAGGTGCTCATTCCGATAGTGCCGGAGCGTGGCTATTATGATGATTTGATAGCCAGTTACAAAAAAGATGGAAAATTTGAGAGTGCCAAAGTCAAAAAGAAAGCACATTTGGATGCCTTGGCCCGTATTCGCCCCGCCGAAGCCCTGCAGTTTTTGGCCAATAAATCCAATGGTACCTATCTGATAGAGGCAAATATTGCCATTACCGCCAAAATGAAAGGCAGTGATTTCAAAATCATTGAAAATCTGAGAGGCTACTTTATCATCAACATGGACGATGAAGCCCGTGAGCGTTATCAAGCCTCTTACAACATCCTGGCAGACAGAGCCTTGTATAATGAGTATGATGAGATTGTCAGAAACGCAGAACTGGAAATGGCCGAAGAAGCCGAAAAAGAAGCCATGGCAAAAATGACCCCTCGCGAAAAACAACGCTACCTTGCCTTAAAAACCAGCCCGGAAATGGGATTGATTCACCTATACGAAGGGCAGAAAGTAGAAGTGAAGCTCAAACATGACAACCTTCGAACCAAATCGGCCACCGTATTTGTAAAATGGGCGGATGGCGGACCAGGCAAAGAAGCGGGTACGGCAGCTATTTCGGCAGGCGGCAGTATGCACGGTGATAAAACCATTTATGTTCCGCTCGGGGCATCTCTCAGCATCAATGGCCGCACCCTGATTCCTTCGGCAAGAGGTGGTGAAACGGTGGTAATCCATTGGTGGTACTAATAGCCTTCTTTTCTACCCACACAAACAGTATTCACTTTTAATAACTAACAATTCAAAACAATGCAAAAACTAATTTTTCTTATTATATTTTTGGCTTCTGTGATGGCTTTGCAAGCCCAAACACCCAGCCCTCAGATACTGGACACGGAAAGAGACATCATCAATGACCTTGCTTTTGCCCCCGCGGAATCTAACAAGAGCCTGAACAATGGAAGGATGATTGAACTTTGGGAATGTGTATTTCTCGGCCAAGGACTGCCCGGCAGTGCGCCCAAAACTCGAGTGCTCCGATATCAACTTAATTATTACACACAAATAGACGGGAATGGACAGCCACTCACAGTGAGGACAGTAATCTATGAAATAGATATGCGCCAATCGCTTACGGTAGCCTATCAAAACAATAGTCTCGTCATTACTTGTAGTACCGTCAACGGGCGTGTTAAAGAGGGCAATAATGTTCAATCGCTGAAAGTCATTACTATTCCTGATGTAACGGCTGACCGCCGGTATGCCAATAAAGTCTCTTTGTTGCGGGCCAAGTTTACCGCCTTGAAATTGCATATCGACCGCTTTTATAAATAAGCCTCCTCATTTTCACATTAGTAATCAATTTTAAACTCCTTTACATCTTTTTTAAAATGAAAAAATCACTTTTAAATTTCTTAATGTTTGGCTTGCTGTTGGGCTTTTTTGCCTGCGGCGGGGGTGAAAAAAAAGAAACCAGCACCGACAGCACCCAAAACGAAAACGCCTCTAATGGGGAAAGCAGTCCGGCCGCCTCCGGTAAAGAAGATGCCTGCCAGGAAACCCGCCTTGCGCTTACCGGCGAAGGCGATTTCAAAATGGATAATTTTGAGGTGAAAGGTATCCAAATTTACCGTGATATGATGGAATCGGATGGGGTGAAATACCCCGCTTTGATACTCACCTTGTCCAATTATCCCAAAGAAGGAAGCTATGTCAGCGACCCAACAAAGGAAGGCGAGGTACGCCTCATTATCAATTTTAGTGGGAAGGGAGGTTCTACGATTGCGGCCCAAAGCTATGATATTTCGGCAGAAGGTTTTGGAAAATCAAATGCTTTGGTAGTAAGTTACAGTTCCATAGACAAAATGTATGCCTTGAACCTCCCTACGGGCAAAGCCGAAATCACTTACCTGAGTGAAGAAAAAGTGTGCGGCACCATAGATGTAAGCGATAAAAGCGGCAAAACCACTGTGAAGGGTACTTTTTCGGTGCCATTGAAGTAATCAAAAAAGGGCAGGGGAAGGGCCGTACTTGTGCCCCCCTTTGCCCTTGATTTTATGAGCCAATTTTTTAAATCTAAAACTCTTATTCTAATGAAAACAAGCCTCTATCATTTTCTTATTAT
>JAAUUB010000097.1 GCA_012031215.1 Microscillaceae bacterium
AGCCAAATCTATAAAACCTACAAAGACCTGGTGCGCCACCACCGAGCCGCTCAAAACATACCGACCGAGTTTTTGGAAGCGGCCCTCAACAAAGAAGACAGCGTGCTGCAACTGCCTATTCAGGATTATTCGGCCCAAAAAACCGAAGCCAAACTAAGGCTGGTGAAGGCCCGCCAGGAAGCATCCAAGTTTTATCATCAACAGGGGGTGGCGGCCTATGCCACCGAAACAAAGGAACAAAAGCTTCTGGCCATTGAGTTTTTTGAAAAATCGCTCCGCTACCAGGCCAACAATGAAGAGGCCAAGCAAAGCCAGGGCATCGTGAAGGCTCAGTTAGCCATTATGTATCTCAAGGAAGCCGAAGCCTTGCTCAAAAAACCGGGAGTAGAAGCCGCCGAAAAAGCCATTGAGACCCTCAGCACCGCATTTGCGTATGCCCCCCAGGAAGACCAAAAAGACATTATCCTGCTTCAGCTTGACAATGCCCAGCGTTATCTCCTCGAGCAGAAAGTAACGCCCGTATTTGCCGAAGCCCTGCAACTGGCCGCGAGCGATTCTATACTCGTTCAGTTGCAGGCTTTGCAAAAATTCAGAGAAGTAGAGGCCATCGCGCCCCAGTTCAAAGACAATGCCACCCGCATTGCTGCCCTGGAAGACCAGATTGCCAAAAAATACCTGGCGCAGGCCCAAGAAAATCTGCAAAGTCCCGACCCCGAACTGGCAAGAGAAAGTCTGCAAAAGCTGGTAGAGGCCTATCGCTTTGCCCCCGAAAACCCTGAAGTAAAAACTGTCTATGAAGCCAATCGGGAGAAAATCAAAGCTCTGCAAAATTCTCTGGTAGATGCCCGCGATGGCCAAAGCTATCGCACCGTGAAAATTGGCGACCGCGTATGGATGGCCGAAAACCTCCGCTACAAACTCGAGCCCGAAGCCCCCTGCTATGGCACCGACCCCACCTGGACTGCCGACTTGACCGATAAAGAACAGTTTTGCGAAAAATATGGCGTGCTGTATAATTCACGGATGCTCTTCAATCAGATAGAAGACCTGGCTCCCGAGGGCTGGCACGTCGCCACCGAAGCGGAGTGGCAAGAGCTTCAAAGAAGCATTACGCTTACTTTTTCTAGTACCGACAGCACAAGCCGCATTTCGGCAACGGCCAGTTTCATCAAAAAACTAAATATTCAATTGCCGGTTTATCAAAGCAAGGGTAAGATTGCCCAATTTGCTACGGCCACCAAATTTAGCTGGAACAGCGCCGGGGCCAAGGCCCTGCGCATTTTCCGACTTACCGAAGAAAAATTTGAAGCCGACCACGACGGGCGCCAGGCCCAATTTGTGTTCATTCGCTGTGTCAAAGATTATTAGTTTTTCTCATCTGTTTTGAAAAGCCGGGGGTAAATCTCCCGGTTTTTCTTTTTCAGGGCCAGTCCCTACTGTTGGCGAGCAAAAATCTGCTGGTATTCAGCCGGGTTTTTTATAGCTTTGTGCCATATTTTATCCTGAAATTGTTTTGGCACATTCTCACCCAGATACGCTGCTTGGCTTTGACCGCATTCTGTTGCGCTGTCAGCATCTCTTTGCCCAAAAGCATCAGGACTATGGTTCTGCCTGGCGTATCCTGCGCCTGCCTTCGCTTACGGACCAGATTTTTATCAAGGCCCGCCGAATCAGGGCCATTCAGGAAAAAGGGATTCAAAAAGTGGCGGATGAGGTAAGTGGAGAATTTATCGGCATTATCAACTATAGCCTGATGGCACTGATGCAAATGGGATGGCAAAATCATCCGCTGCTGGACTTGCCCTGGGAGGAAATAGAAGCGGCTTATGTGCTTCAAGTGGCCCAGATACGCACCTTGCTGGCCAATAAAAACCACGACTATGGAGAGGCCTGGCGCGATATGCGGGTCAGCTCTATGACCGACCAGATTTTAATGAAGCTCCTGCGCATCAAGCAAATAGAAGACCATCAGGGCCAAACCCTCGTATCCGAAGGGGTGCAAAGTATTTATCAGGATATTGTGAATTATGCCGTTTTTTGTTTGATTAAAACCGAAGAGTGTAGCGATGAAATGGATCAATCATAGTGTGCGCCTGGCTGTTGGGCTGCTTTTTATTTTTTCGGGTCTTATCAAACTCAATGACCCGGTAGGCACCGAAATAAAACTGGAAGAATACTTTGAGGTATTTGCCAGCGACAAAACTGAGCTGGGCCTGGCCGCCCTCAAACCTGTCTGGGAGGCGCTACTCCCTTTTAGCTTGTCTTTTTCCGTGATTTTAAGTACCCTGGAAGTGGTGCTGGGGCTGAGCCTGCTGATCCTCTATCGGGTGCGGCTTACATTGTGGCTGTTGTTTCTAACCATTGTATTTTTTACCTTTCTCACATTTTACTCGGCATACTTCAACAAAGTAACCGATTGTGGTTGTTTTGGCGATGCCATCAAACTTACGCCCTGGCAGTCTTTTGGAAAAGACATTGTGCTCCTGGTGTTGATTTCCTGGTTGTTTTTCCAAAAACAAGCTTTCACACCCCCTCCTTCCAATTGGGTGCGCTGGGGAATAATCACGGGAAGCACCCTCCTATCGCTCCTGGCGGCTTTCTGGGCCATTCATCATTTGCCTTTCATCGATTTTCGGCCTTACAAAGTGGGCAATCATATCCCTTCCCTGATGAAACCCTCTGCCGAGCTCAAATATGGGGAAGGAAAATACATCTACAAAAACCTCAAAACCGGCAAAGAAGAGGTCTATACCGAGCAGGAATATACCAAAGACAATCGCTGGGAGCAGCTTTCGGATACCACCCGGTATCAGTATGTTAATTATGAAAGGCCATTGCTCAACCCCGAAGCCCAAGCCCGGATAACCGACTACCGGGTGATGGATGCCGAAGGGCAAGACTATACCCCGAGCACTTTTGAAGGTAAAAAACTGCTCATCATCCTGCCCGATGTAGCCCGTGCGGATACCAGTGTCTTGCCTGAACTGGAACGCCTTACCCGGGCTTTGGAGGAGAAAAAGAAAATTGAATCCTGGGTGCTGACCGCCTCCGACTATCAGACCTATGAGGCTTTTCGCACCTTTCATCAGTTTTCACCCCGGTATTTTTTTACTGACAAAACGGTCCTCAAAACGATGATTCGGGCCAATCCAGGCCTGATTTATCTCAATAATGGCCGGGTGATGCAGAAATGGCATTACAATGATTTGCCCGTTCTGGCTGATTTTCAATAACATTTCTGATAAAAGAGCAGGATTTTTGTAAATGGTAGTGTATTTTTGAAGGAGATTGTAGCTTTATCCAGCAAGAGGGTGTTAAAACACAGGTGTAATTTATGCTTTATTTTATCCTGCGGCGTTTAGGATATGGGTTTTTAGTCATTTTTGGGGTAATCATTGTGATTTTTACCCTATTTTTTGTATTACCCGGCGACCCCGTCTCCACCATCCTGGGAGGAAAAGGCGATGAGGAAACCCGCAAAACCCTTACCAAAGAGCTAGGTCTTGACAAACCCCTGATTGTGCAGTTGGGTTTCTATATCAATGACTTATCCCCGCTCGGCTTGCACGCCAACACGCCCGCCATCCAGAAAAAATACGAATACCTTACCCTCATTCCTTTGGGCGATTATAACTTGGCCTTCAAAAGACCTTATCTAAGGCGGTCTTACCAGACCAACCGCCGGGTAGATGAAATTTTGCTCGAAGACATTGAAGGCACGCTTGTTTTAGCCATTCTATCGATGTTTTTTGCCACCTTGATTGGAATGTTTTTTGGCGTGATAGCGGCCTTGCGCCAAAACAGCTTCCTGGATTATACCTTGGTTACGGTTTCGGTTTTGGGAATTTCTACTCCCTCCTTTGTGATGGCCATTTTGATTTCGACTATTTTTGGTTTTTATCTTTCTGATTATACCGGGCTTAAGCCTATTGGTTCTCTTTGGGAACTAAACCCTTTTACCGGAAAGTTTGAGTTGCAAATCCGAAATATGATTTTGCCGGTCATTACCCTGTCGCTCCGCCCTCTTTCTATTATTGTGCAATTGACCCGCAGCTCTATGCTGGACGTGCTTTCGCAAGATTATATCCGTACGGCCAAGGCCAAAGGCTTGCTTTTTTATCAGGTGGTCATCAAGCACGCCCTCAAAAATGCGCTTAATCCGGTCATTACGGCGGTTTCGGGCTGGCTGGCCTCTTTGATGGCAGGGGCTTTTTTCATTGAATATGTCTTTAACTGGAAAGGCTTGGGCCGGACAACCATCCGGGCCGTAGAAACCCTCGACCTGCCCATTGTGATGGGAGCCACTATTCTGATTGCCTTTATCTTCGTGATTATCAATATTGTGGTAGATGTGCTTTATGCCGCCATTGACCCCAAAGTCCGCCTGGAATAAGCCTATCCATCGGTTTTTTTATTAGTTTTAGACCAAAAGTCGAGAACGCTTCTAAATTAGCTTGCGAATATGGATGCTTTGTATGCGCAATATGCCCCTGTTTTGGCCGAATATGGCATTGATGACCTGGCCCCAATTCTGAATGCTTGGCGCGAACCCCATCGCCATTATCATACCGAAGCCCACTTACAGTATTTGCTCAAAGCCATTGCCCAATTGCAAGAAAACAGTCAACTCACCGAAGAAAATCAGAAGGTGCTGGTGATGACGGCTTTTTTTCACGATATAGTCTATGACCCGCTCCGCCAGGACAATGAGGAGCAATCGGCGGCCTTGTTTGCCGCAATGACGCAACCGCATCCTAAAGCAGATTTGGTGCAGAAAATTATCCTGGATACCCGCCATCACGAACCCACGGAGGCACTCTCGAGGCAGTTTTCTGAACTGGATATGCACATTGTTACCCAAGCCGATTTCCCGGCTTTGTTGCGCTGGGAAAGGGCAATATTTAAAGAATATCAATACCTTGACTACCCCGTATATCGAGAAGGCCGATTGGCTTTATTGGCCCATTTCATCAACAAATACCCCCAAAACGCCCAAAATCTGCGCTATCTGCACGAGTACGTGCAACAATACCGACCCAAAATCGGGATTTATGCGGGTTCTTTTCATCCTTTTCATCACGGCCACCTTAATATCCTGGAAAAGGCCGAAACCATATTTGATAAAGTGATTGTGGCCCGGGGCATCAATCCCGACAAGGCCGATGTAAATGAAAACCCCCTGAACCTGAACACACTTCGTTATCGCCAAACCGATAATTTTTCGGGATTTTTAACCAAATACATCACTTCTAAGGAGACTGATGCGGACGTAACCCTGGTAAGGGGCTTGCGCAATGGCGATGACCTTGATTATGAAGTCAATCAGCTTCGCTTTATGCAGGATATGAAAGAAAATCTGAAGGTGATTTTTTTGCCTTGCGACAAAGAGTTTGAGCATATTTCCTCTTCCTCTATCAAAAACCTTGACCGTATAGACCCAAATTTTAGCCGAAAGTATATGCCTGAATGAGGCCTGAAAAGGTGAAAAGAAAAAAGGTGGCACATAGGTAAATGGAACCACCTTTTTGCTTGCTAAGTACCTGCAATTAATTATTTGATAGAAACCTGACAGGTTTAACATGCTGATTATCAGATTTTTGCAACTAAAAACCTGTCAGGTTTTAATATAAACTAATTTGGAGCACGGACTTAAGAAGCCAGATATTTTTTGATTTTCTCGGCAGCGGCTTTGAGCTTTTTAGCCGAGGCCCGCGAAAGGCTTTGGGTTATCAGTTCGTCTTCTTCCTCGTCAAAAAGATTGGCTTCGGGTTCTTTTTTGCCTTTTGAGAAAGATTCTACCTCGGCTTTTTCCTGGTAGATGGTTTTCATTTCCTGCAAAAGTGGCTGTATGCGTGCATCGCTCAGGCTTTTACAACCCGCTTCGGCCAGGGCAATGAGTCCATCGAGGTCCTTTTCCATCTTTAGGAGAGAAACCACTTGCGGACCTCCCCCGGTGCCAGTGGTGGCCAGGAGGTTTTCGCAGGTTTCGATATAGCGGCCTAGCCAGAAACTGATACTGAAGTTTTCATCCATTTCGGGTTCGGTGTCCAGGTCGCGGATGCACTGCTGCACCGGGCGGTCAACTTTCGGATTGCTTTGTGCCCAAAGAACCTCAGGGGCCAGCACAAAAGCGAAAACACTGATTTTTAAGATATTAAGCATATTTTTTTGGTTTGCGCTTATTCTTCTTGCCAACGGATAATGCGACGGCTAATGCCGGCTTTTTCGTGAATTTTTTCCAGCAATTTGAGCAGTTCTTCCACATCCCCTTTGTCCATTTTAGCATTTACTTCTTCATCTTCAAACAAACCCGTGCTCACCTGGCCACTTTCGTACACGATTTTGGTTTCGTAAAGGCGCTGCATCAGCCCCAATTCTTTCACAACGGGAGCGAGAGCCGGGCAAGTAGCCGAAAGTGCGCGCAGGGCCAAAACCTTGCTTTTCTGCGAGGCAATGGCACTGGCATATTCTGAGCTGAGCCTTTGAATCATCTTACGGCTAAAATAGTGCAGGCGGGCACTCCATTCTGAGAAAGAAAAATCCTCGGGCCAGATGGCTGGGTCAAGGCAGGTCTGCACCTGGGCATCCAATTGGGATTCTTGCTCGGTGGGCTTGAGCCCGTCCTGATAGGTTACTATCTGGGCCGGGGCCGGGGCAGTCAAGAGAAGTAATAATCCCCCGACACCTCCCCAAAATACTCTTGATAGATGGGTCATTTTACACTTGTTTAAACACCTTTTAATGTGGCCAAGATGCACAAAAAAGCGCGTAATAGCAAGCCAAGCCCTTTAGTTTTGGTCGGATTTTTCCTCAGGTTGCGTATCCGAAAGCAGCTTGCCTTCCTGGTAGCGAATAGTACGAATTACCTGCCCTTTCTCGTCATAGGTGCGCCAGTCCCCATGTTTTTTGCCATAACGATAGAGTCCCATTTCGGTCATTTTCCCGTTTTCAGGATTAAAAGCCTTATAAGTGCCTGCCAGCATATTGCTTCGGTAGGGTATTTCTTCGGTTTTGCGCCCCAGGGCATTGTAGCGGCGTTCCAGGCCATACTTCACTCCTTTGCGGTAGTCGGTTTCGGTTTCCAGGCTGCCATCGGGGCGGTAGGTCTTCACCAGCCCTTCTACCTTGCCTTCCAGGTAAGTTTCCTCTTTTTGAAGCTGGCCATTTTCGTGGAAATACCGCCAGGTTCCTAGTGGCTGGCCAGCTTTGCTTTCCTGTTGTGATTTTTTCTGACCATTGGGATAATATTCTTCTACTACCTGGTCTAGTTCCTGATTACGATAAAGCGTCCGGTTTTGCAATGTTCCATCCTCAAAATAAATTTTTTGTTCTCCTTCGCGATAGCCGTTTTTGTAAAAAGCCGTCTGTTTGGGTTTGCCATTGGGATAAAAGGCCTGATAAGTACCTACCACTTGGTCTTTGTCATAAGTAGTCTGGAGCACCAATTGGCCATTGGGAGCATATTGGCGATAGTCGCCCTGTTTTTTGCCCTGGTCATTGTTGCCCACAATGCGCACCTGCCCAGTTTCGTAATAGGTTTTGTAGGGGCCATGGGGAATGCCTTCCAGATAATTTTCTTCTACCTGAATTTTACCACTGGGATAATACGTCTTGCTTAGCCCATTCAGTTTGCCGTACCGATACTGTCCTTCTTCCTGCAATACCTCATTCTCATAAAAAATCTCCACCTTACCGTGCACCACATTGCCCACAAACTCGGTGCGTTTGGCCAGCTTGCCAGTGGGAAAATAGACACTCAGAGGACCCAGCAGGCTGTCGCGGCGATAGGTGCCAGACTGAAAAAGGCGGCCCTGTTCGTCATAAAGTGTAAAGGGGCCATCTTTGAGGTTCTGGAGGTGCCTTACTTCGGCTTGTTTAATGCCATTGGGATAATAGGCCACAAAGAGGCTGTCTTTTTGGCCGTTTTGAAAGCTTCCTGCCAGGGCCAGGGCACCGTTGGGATAGTAATTGCGATAAGGCCCGTGCTTGATGCTTTGGTTTCCTTCGTTTCGGACATAAAACTCTTCCTTGACCTGCCCCGGCAGGGTATCAAAAAAAACCTGTACCGGATTTTGGGCCCAAAGTTCCAGGCGGCTTAGGCCCAAGACGAGCCAAACCATGAGAATCAATTGACGCATACATTTTTCAGTTTAACACTTTAAAGATATTGAATGTATTTTGAAACGTAAGTTTAGGAGAAAAAGTCCGTACCATTTTTCCGGTTTTGGTCTTACCTTTGGCAAAAAGAGTGTATGCTGTGTAAACATCCTTGTTTTTGGTTTGGCTTAGTTTTGGAGCTGCTCCTAGTTTCGCCTGCCTGGGCGCAAATAAAGGTTTTGCTATTGCTGGAGCAAATCCCCCAGGATACACCACCCGAGGCGTATATTTACCTGGCGGGCAACTTTAATGACTGGAACCCCGCCGATGCCCGCTATCGCTTTGTCCCAGATGAAACAGGACGCTATCGCCTTGAATTTAGTACCGCTCTCGAGACCGCACTGGAAGCCAAACTTACCCTCGGCAACTGGAAACAAACCGAACTAGATAGCCTCGGCAACGAGAAGCCCAACTATCGTTGGAATCCCCGTGAAAAATCGGTCTATAGCTTGAAAGTAGAAGCCTGGCGCCCCCTCCCCCCTCCCACCGCTTCTCCCCGGGTAATCTTGGATTCGGTGCGGATTCCGGGCCAGGGCCAATACCGTACTCTGCGGATGTATCTGCCCCCGGCCTATGCCACTTCCCAAAGTCGCTTCCCGGTAATGTATATGTATGATGCTCAAAACCTCTTTGACCAGGCCACCGCCTTTGCCGGGGAATGGGGGGTGGATGAAATGCTGGATTCGCTCACCGCCTTACAACAAATTGTAGTGGGCATTGATAATGACGGGGCTAATCGCCTACACGAATATACCGCTTGGACCCACTCGCACTATGGCGGAGGCGGAGGGGGCAAGCATACCGACTTTATTGTCCGGGTAGTGAAACCTTATGTGGACAAGGCCTACCGAACAAAAAAAGAACGCCAAAATACGGGCATTATGGGCAGTTCGCTGGGGGGCTTGAGTGCCTTTTATGCAGCGCTCCAATATCCAAAAGTGTTCGGACAAGCTGGTATTTTTTCCCCTTCTTTTTGGTTTTCCGACTCAGTCCAGGTATTTGCCCGGGAAAAAGCTCGTCAAACTGCGCCCCGGCCCCGGCTTTATTTTCTGGTGGGCGGGCAGGAAAGCGAGACCATGGTGCCCGACACAGAAGCCATTGTTGCCATTTTAGAAAAAGAAGGCTATCCATCGGAGCACATCCGCCTGAAAGTAAACCCCCGAGGGCAACACAACGAAGCATTTTGGCGAAAGGAATTGGCTGAGGCCTGGACCTGGTTGCGCAAGGTAGCAAGGCACTAACTGTACATTTCATTACCTATTCCAGAGGCGGTTTTAAGAAGGATATTCAAGATTTTCAGGCCTGAACCCTTTTTTAGTTTTAAGTTCTTATGCCGAAAATTCCATTTGTTACGAGATTAACTTACACTTACCGTTTTTCTCCGCTCTAGTTCGTATATCGCTAGATAAATTATTGATTTATATCGATGAATGGGTAGGTATTAGGAATTTATCGATTTTGACATTCAAAAAGACCACTATCCATTTATTTCCTGTCAATGGTCATTTTTTTGTAAAAGAAGACCGCTAAAATTTGTGGTATGCACTACCTCCGAAAAGAACTCTACGCGCAAATCAAACAAGACGAAAGCCTTTTTGACTTTATCCAGGAATCCTCGCTGGATGGCCTTTGGTATTGGGACCTGGAAAACCCAGAGCACGAATGGATGGATGCCAAATTTTGGAAAGTATTGGGCTACACCCCCGAAGATATGACCCATTCCCCCTCTGCCTGGCAATCACTCGTTTACCCCGAAGATGCTCAGGAAGCTTTGGCGAGCGTGAAGCAACACCTCGAGAATCCTGCTATCCCTCATGACAAGGTGGTTCGCTATACCCACAAAGAAGGCCATACCGTTTGGATTCGTTGCCGGGGAATGGCCATCCGCAATGCCGAAGGCAAACCCATACGAATGCTGGGATGCCACGTGAACATCACCCGGGAAAAGGAAGCAGAACAAAAAGCCCAGGCCAATGCCGCCCTCTACCGTAGCATTCTCGAGAATCAATCGGCCTATATCATAAAAATTGATGCTAAGGGGAAATACACCTATGTCAATGAGGCGTATAAGCGCGATTTCGGCTGGATAGCTGAAAGCCTCATCGGGCAGGATTCCAGCCTGGGCATTGTGAAAGAAGATATTCGTACTGCTGTGCAGTTGGGCCAGGCTTGTTTTGCCCAGCCTTCACAAGCCCAAAAGGCAAGCCTGCGTAAAGTTTTGCCGGATGGCCAGATCCGAATAACAGAATGGGAATTTAAAGCCCTGCCCCATGTGGAGGGTCAAGAACCAGAACTATTGGCCATCGGCATCGACAACACTGAAAAAGTACGTGCCGACGAAGACTTGCGCCAGAGTGAGGCCCAGTTTCGCTTCATTGCCGAGCACACCTCAGATGGAATAATGGTGTTTGAATATGGAAAGGTGGTCTATGTATCGCCTGCTTATCTCAAGATACTCGAGTATCCCATTGAGGAAGAAATGGGCCGCAACCTACAAAATGTTTATTCGCTTCTTCATCCTGATGACCAGGCCCGTATCCAAGCCCTTGTAGAAAATTCTTTACAAAGCCGGGTAGCGCACTTTGAATACCAATACCGGGCATTGCATGCCCGTGGACATTACATCTGGCGCGAAGACCGGGTCAGTGTGCAATATGATACGGCTGGACATCCGGCCCGCTCAGTCTTACTGGCGCGAGACATCACGCTCCAAAAAAATCAGGAACTGGCCCTGGCTGCCAGCGAAAAAGCCCTGCACGAAGCCCAGCGACTGGCCAAAATGGGTAGTTGGGAAATTATCTTCCAACCCCGAAAGGTCCAAGCCAGTCCGGTAGTCTTTGATTTGTTTGCGCTTGACCCGCACGCGAAGACCCCACTCTTTCAGCAAATTCAACAGAAAATCCACCCAGATGACTTGGCCGGTGTCGCAGAAGTCATTCAATACAAATTGAGTCAGGGAAATCCTTTTGCCTTTGAATACCGCATTGTGCTTTCTGAGGGAAGTCCTCGCTGGATTTATAGCCAGGGCGAAGGGCTTTTCAGTGCAAATGGACGGGTGTATGGAGCCAGAGGAACAGTGCAAGACATCACCGAACGCAAAGAGCAGGAACTTACCCTGGCTGCCAATGAATTGGCCCTACGCGAAGCCCAACGCCTGGCCAAGATTGGCAGTTGGGAATTTGATTTGAATAGCAATGACCTCACCTGGAGCGAAGAACATTATCGTATTTTTGAGCTTCCGCCCCTGCCTCCCGACCAACTCCTTGAGGCCTTCAGAGCCCGCCTATTTCCTGAGGACCAGGAAAAGCTGGATTTTATGATTAGCCAAATCCTTCCTACCGGTGAGATTTTGAGCCTTGAATACCGTATCCTGACTCCGTCTGGCCAGACCAAGTGGATTGTAGGGCAGGGCGAAGCGATTTTTGATGAAAAAGGCCATGTGATAGGCGCAAGGGGAACCACCCAAGACATCACCGAGCAAAAAAAATCAGAAATAAAACTCGCCCAAGAGCGTACCCTGCTCCGCACGATTATCGACAATATCCCCCACAACATCTACGTCAAAGACCGCTTTAGCAAAAAAATATTGGCCAATCGGGCCGAAATTCAATACCTGGGCGCAAATGAAGAAGCCGAAGTTTTGGGCAAAGATGACTTTGCCTTTTATCCACAAGAGGTTGCCGAAATATCGCTGGCCGAAGACCGCCACGTAATTCGCCTGGGGCAGGCCTTGCTCCAGCAGGAAACCTATGCCCTGAACCAAAAAGGGGAAGAAGTTTGGTTACTTAAATCTAAAATCCCGCTTCGCAATGAGCAGGGCGAAATCATCGGCCTGGTAGGCATTGGCCTGGACATCAGCCGCCGCAAAGAACAGGAAGAGAGCCTACGGGCCTCCGAAGAAAAAATCCGCCAAAGTGAGGCCAAATATCGTTTGCTGATAGACCACTCGACGGACCTCATCTGGCAACAAGACCTGGAAGGCTTTTTTACCTACGCTTCTCCTTCCTGGAAGCGGGTAACCGGTTTTGCCCCCGAAGAAGTATTGGGCCACTCTTTCACGGATTTTATGCATCCTGATGATGTGCCCATTGCTTTTGAAAAACTGGATATAATCCTTCGCCAGGGTCAGACCGTAGAAGACCTTTATTACCGCACCCTCCACGCCGACGGACAATATTACTGGCACACCGGAAATGGCCGAGCCATCATCAACGAAAACCAGGAAGTACTGGGGTTCATCGGTAACTCCCGTTCGGTCCACCGGGAGGTGATTGCCCGTGAGGCAGAGCATAAAAGTGCCGAAATGCTGCAAAAATTTTCGGAGCAAATCCCGGGGGCCATCTATCAGTTTCAGTTTTTTCCGGATACTAATCAATTCACTTTTCCATATATCAGCGCCGGCGTAGAATTGCTCCTGCCTGCTTCTGTGGCGGCTATTCGGGAAGATGCACAAAAACTGCTGAGCCTGGTACATCCCGAAGACAAAAGCCGATTATTTCAATCTATTTATACCTCCGCCCAGGGCCTAAGCGTATGGCTGGAAGAGTTTCGCTTAATACACCCCGACACAGGCGTGGCCTGGCTGAGAGGACACTCAAAACCCGAAATGCAGTCTGATGGCAGCATTATCTGGTATGGCTTTATCGAGAACATAAGTGCTGAGAAAAAAGCCCAAATAGAACTCAAAAGAAGCGAAGAACTGCTGGAGCAGGCGGGTCGTTTATTGCTTTTTGGCGGCTGGGAATATGATTTGCTGAAAAACAAGATCTATTGGAGTGAAACCACCTACCTCATTCATGGCGTATCTCCTGATTTTATCCCAGATGTGAATAGTGTATTCCGTTTTTACAAAAGGCCCGAAGACATT
Source organism: Microscillaceae bacterium (assembly GCA_012031215.1). Taxonomy (GTDB): domain Bacteria; phylum Bacteroidota; class Bacteroidia; order Cytophagales; family Microscillaceae; genus JAAUUB01. Next base: position 13,025 of record JAAUUB010000097.1, read on the forward strand.
CAAAAAACCCAAACTGTCTATCGAGAAGCCATTACCAAAGGCATTTCTTACGATATTGAGTTGTTATTGACGCGCCCCGACGGCCGCGAGAGTTGGGTAAAAGCGGTGGGGCAACCTGTTTTTGAGAAGGGTAAGTGTGTGCGGCTTTATGGTGCTTTTCTAAACATTGACCAGCTAAAAAGAGCGGAGCTAGAGTTACAACGCACCCGCGAGTTTTTGATTCAAACCAGCGAAATTGCCCGGGTAGGTGGTTGGGAAGTGGACTTAGTAAATAACAAAGCCTACTGGACAGAGGTAACCAAGGCCATTCACGAGTTACCGCCGGATTATCAGCCTGATTTAGCCTCGGCCATTCAGTTTTATAAAGAAGGGGCGCACCGGGAGCACGTGCAAAGCGCCGTGGAAGAAGCGATTCAGTTGGGCAAAGCCTGGCTCTTTGAGTGCATCCTTGTTACGGCCAAAGGACGGGAAATATGGGTACGGGCTAATGGACAAGCCGAGTATGAAAATGGTCAAGTCATTCGTATTTATGGCTCTATTCAGGATATTAATGACCAAAAACGCAATGAGCTGGCCATTGCCGAAAAAACCCAGGCGTATAACGAACTGGTTGCCAGCCTCCCCCTCGGTATTTATAAACTGCGAGAGGACTTGGGCTTTGATTATGTAAGCCCGGTTTTCTGCCAGATGTTGCAAAAGCCAGAAGCAACCTTGCTGGGCAATGCTCAGGAAGCCATTCAACTCATTCACCCCGACGACCAGGAAGCCTTTGTCTTGCAAAACCAAGAAGTGATTCGGGAGAAGCGGCCCTTCTTTGCCGAGGTCCGTTTTATCATTCAAAACCAAATCCGCTGGTTCAGGATTAGCTCCCGGCCCCAGCAAGACCCGGCGAACCATTGGTATTGGTTTGGTACCCAGACCGATATTACCGAACAAAAAGAAATCGATATTGCCCTTCAGCAAACCAAAGAACAGTACTTTGCCCTCATCAATACCATCGATGGCATTGTCTGGGAGGCGGATGCCCAAACCTTAGCGTTTACTTTCGTGAGCCAACAGGCCGAAAGGCTCCTGGGCTATCCCCTGGAACGCTGGACCCAAGAGCCCGATTTTTGGGTAAACCATATCTTTAAGGAAGACCGGGAAACGGCCAAGCACTATTGTCAGGAACAAACCCACGCCTTGCAAGCGCATGAGTTTGAATATCGAATGCTTGCAGCCGACGGTCGCCTGGTTTGGCTTCGTGATATTGTGTCGGTAGAGTCAAAAAGAAAACGTCCCTATAAGCTTCGAGGCCTGATGGTGGACATCACCGCCCAAAAACAAAGCGAGCAGGAGCTTCAGCAAGCCAAAGCCCGGGCCGAAGCCGCCAATCGGGCCAAATCAGAGTTTTTGGCCAATATGAGCCACGAAATTCGTACCCCCCTCAATGGGGTCATCGGCTTTACTGATTTGCTCATGCGCACCCGCCTCGATGAAAATCAGCAGGATTATATGCAAACCGTCTATCAATCGGCCAATACCCTGCTTGATATTCTTAATGACATTCTTGATTTTTCAAAAATTGAAGCCGGCAAGTTGGAACTTACCGACGAAAAAACCGACCTTTACAGCCTTTGCGGGCAGGTGGCTGACATGTTTCGCTATCACGGCCCACCAAAAAGAATTGAAATGCTTCTTGACATCGACCACCGGGTACCCCGGTTTATCTGGGCCGATGCGGTGCGCCTACGCCAGGTGCTGGTCAATCTGCTGGGCAATGCCATTAAATTTACCGATAGAGGAGAAATTGCGTTTAAGGTTACTCATCTTTCCTCCGGACCCGACAAGGCCCGGCTTCGCTTCGCCGTAAGCGACACCGGAATGGGCATAGCCCCCCAAAACCAGCAAAAGATATTTGAGGCTTTTTCTCAGGAAGATGCCTCTACCACGCGGCGTTTTGGCGGCACAGGGCTGGGGCTGACCATCTCAAATAAATTGCTGGCCTTGATGGGAAGTCAGCTAATTCTAAAAAGCCAATTACTGAAGGGCAGTGAATTTTCATTTGAGATTGATTTTATGGCCCAGGCAGGCCCTCCGGAAAATTGGGCGGGCCTACAAGACCTGGGCCGGGTCTTAATCGTAGATGATAATGCCAATAACCGACGCATTGTAAAGGAGATGCTGGCTTTGCAGGGCATCCCCAGCGATGAGGTCCAAAACGGGCAGGCCGCCCTGAAATTGCTTCGTGAAAGTCCCTCTTATGCGGTCTTGCTGATGGATTATCACATGCCCGATTTGGATGGGATAGAGACATGCCAGCTAATACGCGAGCAGCTTGGAATGAAGGCTTCGCAATTGCCTATTGTATTGCTTTACAGCGCCACCGAAGATGAACACATCAAAATTGCCTGTCAAGTGCTGGACATTGGCCCTCGCCTGGTGAAGCCTGTCAAAATGCAGACGCTCTACGCCGCCTTGTCGCGTCTCTACGAAAACAAGCCTGAGGAAGAAAAACCAAGCCTAGCGGCAAACCTCTCCGAAATTTATCCAGATACTTATACGATACTGATTGCCGAAGACAATGCCATCAATCTGCTTCTGGCCCAGAAAATGCTTCACAAGCTGATGCCAAACGCTCGCCTGGTAGAAGCCCGAAATGGCGAGGAAGCCATTCAGATGTTTATTCAAGAAAAGCCTGACCTGGTGCTGATGGACGTACAGATGCCCAAAATTAACGGGTATGAAGCCACCCGGCGCATACGTTCGCAAAAAGCGGGCTCAAAAGTGCTATCATTGCCCCTCACGGCCGGAACCGTGCAGGGCGAAAAAGAACGATGCCTGGATGCGGGCATGGATGACTATCTCAGCAAACCTGTTATCCTGGATACCCTAAGACCGATTCTGTTTCGTTACTTATCATTTTCGATGCCTTCATCCATCCAGAGCGAAGAGCAAGCCTCTCCCCTTCCGAGGCAACGCATCAATCGGGAAAAACTTTGGACACGATTTGCCGAAGACCCTGAAACCATTGATGAATTGATGGAACTGGCCCGGACAGAATTAAGTAAGGCCCAAGAGCAACTGTCTTTGTTGATGGAGCAGGAAGCACAACCCGCCCTTCTTTCACTGGCACACAAGATTAAAGGAATGAGCGCCGGCTGTTATTTTGAAATACTTCATCATTTTGCCGCCGAATTTGAAGAAAGACCGAATTTTGATAAAGTGGAAACCGCTCGTTTGGTAGCAGAAATGAGGGAGGAGATAGCCGCCATCCTGGCCGAGATTTAGGCGAAAAATTGATTTTTATTCTCTTAACTTATCCAAAAGTAAGTTGAGCTGTTGGGCTTCTTCGGCACTGAGTTTTTGCATCACCGCCTGAAAATTTTCCATCTTTTCATCAATCTCCTCAAGCAAAGTCAGGCCAGCAGCCGTTATCCAAATATCTACCCGCCGCCGGTCGCTTTGGCAGGCTTCGCGCTTGAGCAGCTCCTTGGCCATCAGTTTATCTACCAGCCGCGATGCGTTTGACATCCGGTCCAGCATCCGGGCCTGGACTACATTCAGCATCACTTTTTGAGGATACTGGCCCCGCAAGATACGCAAGACATTAAATTGTTGCACCGTCAGGCCAAAAGGTTTTAAAAATTGGTTATTGAGGTTATGCAACCAATTTCCCGTAAACAAAACATTGATCATAGCCCGCTCATATTCATCCTTGAAACGGCTTTGCTGGATTTCTTCTTCTATGCGCATAGGTTTGGAGAGATAGGGATATTTTGCAAACATATAGGTTTTGCGTATCAATACAAAGTATTTATTGTTTTAACAATAATTTCCCAGGTAAAGTTATCTTATTGCCAATAGGCCCCTTTCATCCAGGCTGATGCGGAGAGCTTTTTACTATTAAATTAGTTTCGTTTCTTCAAAAGGGTATTTGGGAATCAAAATCAACACAGACAAATCAAATTTTTTGTATCATTGCCAAAAAAAAGTCTTGTTCAGCATCCTCATCCCGACCTACAACGGGGCACACAAATTAGTCAATCTACTGGAGGCCCTGACCCTTCAAACGGATACCGATTTTGAGACCATCATCTTAGTGGATGGTTCTACTGACAACACCCTTGAACTGCTGCAACAAAACACCTGGTCGCTTTCCGCTCTCAAAGTCATCCCTCAAGCCAATGGTGGGCGGGCTTTGAGCCGAAACCGAGCTGCGCAAGCCGCAGAGGGCAATTTATTATTGTTTTGGATGATGACATGCGCCCTGCTCCGGAGGTGGTGGCCCGGCACAAAGCATTTCATCAAGAGCATATTACTGCTGTAATTCTGGTGGGTGGTCAGCAAGAGGAAGAAAGAAATCAAAAAAATGATATTCAGCAATACAAAGCTTTTTTAAGCCGAAAGTGGACAAGCAACACTGTTTCTTTGCCTCAAAAACTCAATTCGGATAAGCCCTACCTGACTGCCGCTCATTTTCCATTCCCCGGACTTTGTTTGAGGAATTAGGCGGCTTCGACGAACGTCTGACCGATGCCGAAGATTTTGACCTGGCCGTGCGGGCTACGGAGGCTGGTATTTCTATCTACTTTGACCCCGGCATTGCAGCCTGGCACGATGATTTTATTACTTGCCAGACCTATATTCGCCGCCAGCGCCAATATGCGGCGGCCCACCGCAAACTGATGGACCTCAAACCGGAATTGTATGCCCGCTATGCCCAGCACCAGGCCAGGCCGCCCAAAGGTCTCAAAAAAATGGTATATCTTTTTTTTGGGCAAAAGTATTGGGTGCGCACCATTGATGGTCGTAATTGGCTCCGGGCCTTGCCCCGCTCCTGGCGTTATCGGGTGTATGACTGGGTCATCACTGCGCTGGGGTGCATTTCCCGAAAGAAAATTGACTGATATGGCTGAAAAAATTCGCCTGGCTTACATCATTTCCGATATTGACAAAGCCCTGCCTTTTGAATGGCTGGCCCAGTATATTGCTCCCG
>JAAUUB010000305.1 GCA_012031215.1 Microscillaceae bacterium
AAGCGTCTGTTTGAATACACTCCTGATGAAAGCGTTCGCACATACGTGTCAATATAAGCAATGGCTCTCAGTTATTTTTTAGGGTATTTACTATTCTTTTCCCATTGAGCCTGAACGTTTTTTCTTAACTGCCCTTTGTACCCAACCCTGCGGCGTGCACCCGGAGCTTGTATCGGAGGCGCTTCGCCGACTGTATTCGGGCAAATCAAAGCGGGTAATTTCTTTTTCCAAGAAAGCCTCAATGGCATAAAATCTTGTTGTTCACGCTCCCCTACAAAGGTAAAGGCATAGCCCTCAGATTCGGCACGCGCTGTACGGCCTACACGGTGTACGTAGTCATCAATGTTGGTAGGTACTTCATAGTTGATGACCAAGTCAATCCCTTGTACATCTAGTCCTCGCGCAATAATGTCAGTGCCGACCAATACCCTGAACTGCTTGTTTTTAAACTCCCTTATAATATCTTCGCGCTCGCTTTGATCTAAATCAGATTGAATTCCTCGTACGCTGTGCCCGAGATTACCCAAAGTAGATGCTAGCGCCTTGACCTGCTCTTTACGCTTGCTAAAAACAATTACTGCTTTAAAATGCTGGTGTGCATTTAAAATATGATGTAGTAAGGGGATTTTTTGCTGCTCATAGACCCAATAGCTGGCTTGGGTGATGCTTTCGGCAGGTTTGGCAATGGCAATACTGACCTCCATGGGTTCCATCAGGATTTCCTCGGCCAGTTTGCGAATTTTGGGAGGCATAGTTGCCGAAAAGAGCAGGGTTTGCCTTTCTTTGGGCAGATGGCCAATGATGCGGACAATGTCCTCGTAAAAGCCCATGTCCAGCATTTTGTCGGCCTCATCGAGCACCAGGTGCTCAAGCTGGCCAAAATCCGCGTAACGCATATTAAGATGGGAAATGAGCTTGCCGGGGGTGGCCACCACAATCTCTACGCCTTCTATCAGGGCCTGTTTTTGTTGGCTAAAAGAAGCTGAATCGCTCCCGCCGTACATGGCAATCGTGCTTACGGGGGCAAAATAGGCCAGCCCCTCCAGCATTTGGTCTATTTGTATGGCCAATTCGCGGGTAGGTACAATCACCAGCGTATTCACTTTATTTGAAATAAAGTCCGGGTTTTCGTCGGCCTTGACCAAGAGACGATGCAAGATAGGCAAAAGAAAGGCCGCCGTTTTGCCTGTGCCGGTTTGGGCGCAGGCCACCAGGTCGTGCCCGGCCATTACCAGCGGGATGGCTTGTTCCTGAATGGGAGTGGCATTCTCAAAGCCAATGGCCTGTAGGCCTTCCAAAAGACGGGGATGCAATTGTAATTCTTCAAACTTCAAAATAAAACCTCCTTTTTAACCTGCAAATAAATGTAAATTGACTCAAAGTATTGGGGGCAAAGGCTTGCAAGCCTGAGATTTTCCGGGTGGTGGAACGGAAAAGTGGCTCCCATTATCTCTCAAAAATTGCGTTGATTGCGTTTTTTACGCCTTTTTTAGAATTTTTATCAAAGCTAAAACGTTTTTAAACCACATTTGTTATTGCCTGGCTCCGGGCACTTTTATGAAAAAAACTGAGAAAATACAAACCAAAGAACTGTTGCAAGTGGGTTTTTATGACCTTGAGTTGCGCAAAGTGGCGGGCAAAACAGCCAAAAAACAACTCCAAAAAAAGCTTTTTCCAAAGAAATAGTTTTGGCCCAACTGGAAGCGGTCTTGGCTCAGCCCGAACCTTTCCGGGACGAGGATGATTTTAAACACCTGGCCGAGGCGGTGGTGGCCCGTCGGCCTTTTAATGAAGCACTTCGTGCCCAACCTACTTTGCAAGCACTGCACAAAAGGGCCCTGCCCTACACCATCTATGGCGCGGAGGGCATAGAACCTGGTGCCAAAAAGCAGATGGAAGTGGCCATGCAATTGCCCATCGCCCTTGCCGGGGCCTTGATGCCCGATGCCCACCAGGGCTATGGCCTGCCCATCGGGGGGGTATTGGCCACTGAGCCTTATGCGGTTATTCCTTATGCCGTAGGGGTGGACATCGCCTGCCGGATGTGCCTTTCTATTTTTGAAATAGAAGCCTCCTACCTCGATAAGCACCATTCGCAATTAAAAAATCTATTACTCAAAAATACCTGTTTTGGGGCCGGACAAGGCTTTGAAAAACCTATGGCCGATGATTTATTCGACCGGCCCGAGTGGCAGGCCACCAAGGTTATTCGGGATTTGAAGAAAAAGGCCCTGGCTCAGGTGGGTACTTCGGGTACGGGCAATCATTTTGTGGAATGGGGCCTCCTGGAAATCAGTGCGCCTTCCGAAGCCCTGGGCCTGCCGCCCGGACAATACCTGGCTTTGCTCTCTCATTCTGGCTCGCGGGGCTTTGGGGCAGGCATTGCCGCCCACTATACCCAGATTGCCCTTCAGAGCAACCCGCTTCCGGCCGAAGCCAAGCACCTGGCTTGGCTTGACCTCCGCACCGAGGCGGGACAGGAATACTGGATAGGCATGCAACTGGCGGGCGACTATGCCGCCGCCAATCATCACCATATTCACAAAAAAATGGCTCAAGACCTGGGCCTGGCTCCTCGGAAAATGATTGAAAACCACCACAACTTTGCCTGGAAAGAATTGCTTTCCAATGGTCAGGAGGTCATTGTGCATCGCAAAGGAGCTACCCCTGCCCAGGCCGGAGTGTTGGGCATTATTCCGGGCTCTATGAGCCAGCCTGGCTATGTGGTGTCGGGGCTGGGCAAGGCCGAGGCCCTGCAATCGGCTTCGCACGGAGCCGGAAGGCGGATGTCGCGGGGCAAAGCCAAAAAAGACCTTCTTCCCGAAGACTGGGAGGCCGAATTGCGTAGAAACAGGGTAAGTTTGCTGGGCGGCGACCTGGACGAAGCCCCTATGGCCTATAAAGACCTCAACCAGGTCATGCTGCATCAAGAAGAACTGGTGCAAGTGCTGGCCCGCTTTGTTCCCCGGATTGTAAGAATGGCTGATGCCGAAAAAAATCGCCTTCGCAAGAAAAAAAAACCTGGTATCTCTTTCGAGGAATCCTGAAATTTCTTGTTCTACGGTTTTTATGGGTTAATAAAATCAAGAGGAAGAAATGCTTCCTCCTTTTTTTATGCGGATTGAGAA